>CAJWVP010000053.1 GCA_913048145.1 uncultured Rhodospirillaceae bacterium | reverse complement strand
CGCTGACGGCCACGCCGGCCGGTTTGCGTTTGCCGCTCACGCATTTCATCCGGCCCATCAAATCTAAAGCCCCGACCAGACGGTCGCCGGAACATAGACTTTGCCATCGGCCAGCTTCCGCGCCGTGCGGATCAATCCAGCGGAATTCAAATCCAACCCCGAATTCGTGACCCGGTAATCGACCAGGACGTCGATAGTGCCGGAGGGATGCTCAAGTATGATCGTCGCCGGACTGCCATCGGGCGGGATCAGCATGCCATCGGCGACGGTTCCAGGCGTCAAAGCACACGACGCCATGCACTGGGCGCCAGTGACGGCCATAGTCGGATGTGTCTGCCAGGGCATGAAGTAGCGCACTGCAATGGTGCCGCCGTCACGGGCCGGGGCAAAAACACCGAATTTGGGTGTTACGGATTCCGCCACATTCTCGATACCCATGCGTTCGCCGGCTTCGATACGGAGTTTTTCCATACGGTCGAAGAATTCCCGATTGGCGTCTAGCTCATCTCGGGTCTCATATCCCGTCAGCCCCATGTCCTCGGCCCGGGCAATAACCATGGGCATGGCGACATCGATACACGTGACGTCGACACCCTGGATATGGTCGATCACATTTCCTGTGGGCAACAGCGAACCGGTCGCCGAACCGATTATATCCATGAAATTGAGTTGGATCGGCGCCGCCTTACCCGGCACGCCATCGATAGCCACATCCCCATTATACACAACGCCGTCGACGTCCGTCTTCACGTTCGCGACGATACGCGCGCCAACGTTGACGGCGTGGATTTTCACCTCCGTCTCCCCGTCCTGGGCGTTGACGATCCCCATCTCAATGGCCGCCGGACCAACGCCCGAAAGCATGTTGCCGCAGGTCGGCTTGTAGTCCACCAGTTGCTCTTCGACGCTGACCTGGGCGAAAAAGTAGTCTACGTCGGCCCAACGGTCGGAACCTTCCGACAACATCGCCACCTTAGTGGTCACGGCGGCGCCACCACCAATCCCATCGATGTTCAAGGCGTGGCCCGAACCCACCGCCGAGATCAAGACCTGAGCCAGTTCGTCCAAATTTTTGGGCAAGTCCGCGCGACGGAAATATGGCCCCCGTGACGTGCCGCCGCGCATGAAAATGTAGGGAATGGCCGTTTGTTTCATGGCGGGCACCCTACTTGAAGGGCCGGGGCAATTCCACCCACGACTGCAGTTTCTATATTCTCAGGATGGGAGCCGGCGCATGCACCGGATCAAAATCTAAGGGGTCGAACTGATCTGTTCCGCGCGGCTAGCGCCCATCCAGCCGCAGCGCCATGCCCTACCCACCACGACGTGGAGTTGGTCACGACACTAAATATCAAAAGAAAATGTTCTTCTAATTTGGTTGAATGGGGAAATACGAAGCCGCTAATCGCGGCCAACATCGCCCAGTGTCCCAAAACTATAAATTCCGGCCGCAAGTGCGCTAATCCACGGTTGCCGGCCCGCGGGTTGTTTAGATTTTATTATACACACGAGATGACAATCCGTGACTTGGCTAATATGATCCGCCGGTTGCAAGCCCCTAGACTGACTTTAAACATCAAAATCAGGCCCGCTTCATGAAGTTCGCTAAAATAGCCATCGCCGCCGCTGATATGCCCGAAGCCGAAGAGGCCGGGGCCCGGCTTCGGGCGCGCTATAGCTGCGTGTCGGCGGACGAGGCCGACGTGATCGTCGCGCTGGGCGGTGACGGATTCGTCCTACATATGCTGCACAGCGTGATGAAGAACCCAGTGCCGATTTATGGAATGAACCGGGGGTCCGTAGGTTTTCTGATGAATGCCTACGAAGAAGATGACCTATTGGAGCGGTTAGCCGCGGCCACGGCGGCGGAATTGCATCCACTCCGCATGCAGTCCTGGGATACGAACGGCCAAAAACACGAGGCCCTGGCCATTAACGAGGTCTCCCTAATCCGCCAATCGCGGCAAGCGGCGAAGATCGCCATCACCGTAGACGGTGTGGAGCGCCTGGATGAACTGATCTGCGATGGCATCATGGTCTCCACACCGGCGGGGTCAACAGCCTATAACCTGTCGGCGGCCGGGCCGATCATTCCCATGGGGGCTGGCGTTCTGGCGCTCACGCCCATCAGCGCCTTTCGCCCCCGCCGTTGGCGGGGTGCATTGCTACCACAGCGCGCGGTGGTGGAGTTTCACGTCAAAGACCCAGACTTCCGCGCCGTGAGCGCCAGCGCAGACTTCCACGAAGTACGCAATATCACCCGCGTCACCGTATCGGAGAGCCGGGACATTTCGCTGCCGTTGCTGTTCGATCCGGAACACAATCTCGAGGAACGTATCCTGAAGGAACAGTTCCAACCGTGAGTGCCACCAAAGACCCCGCCTCCACGGACCACCGCGCCGAAAACGATCCCAATAATTTAACCAAACCACCGGAGGGTTGGCCACGCTGGACCTTCTACACGCTAGCCAGCCTGTTCCTTGGCACTATCGGCGGCCTGATCTTCGATTGGTTGACCTTTCCGCTGGCTTGGATGATCGGCGCTATGGTCTTCACCACGGGTGCGGCGCTGTCGGGCGCACCGGTGCGCGGATCGCGCCGGATCCGGACCATCTTTATACCGGTGTTGGGTATAATGTTGGGCTCGTCGTTCACGCCGGAAACGCTGGACCAAGTTTCGTCGTGGGTCCCTAGCGTCGTGACCATGCTCCTATTCGTCGTCATCGTTGTCGCCGTGGTTGGGGTATTTCTGCACAAGGCGATGGGCTTTGGCTTGGTCTCGGCCTATTTCTCTGCGACGCCGGGGGGCTTGGCCACCATGGTGGTGATCGGCGGGGAGATGGGCGGCGATGAGCGGCGTATCGGCCTCACCCATTCGATCCGGATCATGCTAACGGTGCTGATTATCCCCCTCTACTTCCGCATCTTCGAAGGGTATGTACCGGGCGGGTTCGGATCGCTTGGCAGCGTCGTTGACCTGTCGCTCCGGGACGCCGCAATTTTGGTTTCCTGCATGTTGGGCTATCCGCTATTCAAGGTGCTGCGCCTGCCGTCGGCCCAGATTTTAGGGCCAATGACACTGAGCGCCATCATTCACGTGACTGGCCTGACGACGGCAAAGCCGCCCGTGGAAATCGTAAATATCGCCCAGGTGGTTATCGGCACGGGGATCGGTGCCCGGTTCGTAGGCGTCTCGGTGGTGCGACTGTACCCGGTGATGATGGCGGCCGCAGGCGGCACGGTGTTCATGGTCGGTTTCGCAGCCATGGCAGCGCTAGCGCTCGAGGCCTTGACGGGACTTCCCTTTGCCGCCGTCTGGCTGGCGTTCGCTCCGGGCGGCGTGGCGGAAATGACGCTGATCTCCTTAGCGCTAGGTATCGATGTGGCATTCGTATCGACCCATCATCTAGTTCGGGTGGTGTTCATGGTCATTGCCGCACCCTTGATCTTTCATTTCATCGACGGGAAATGGGGCCTCAGAGAAGACCCCAACGATCACAAGTTTTAGAGGTCAGCGCCGACGGCCTCGCTGACATTGGCAAAGCCGTCCCGCTTAAGAAGTTCGGCAAGGCCACGATTCACTCCGGCCACCAGGTGCGGGCCTTCGTAGATCATGGCCGTGTAAAGCTGCACCAAGGACGCGCCGGCACGGATCTTCGCGTAGGCGTCCGCCGCCGAGCTCACGCCTCCAACCCCCACCAACGGCAGTCGGCCCTCAGTCATTCTGTAAAGATCGGCCAAGACGGCTGTCGACGAAGTCATCAGGGGCCGCCCGCTCAGGCCGCCGGTTTCGGTACGTTGCGGATCGATGAGATCATCTGGCCGGGCGATGGTCGTGTTGGTAGCGATCAGGCCATCGATGGCTTCATCAATAGCGACGGCGGCGATATCGCGCTTATCATCATCGGTAAGATCAGGCGCCACTTTCAGCAGCAAGGGCAAATGGCGGTCCAGCTTGGCAATGGCGGCCTTCACCGCGCGTAGCAATTCGGCAAGCGGCGCCCTCCCCTGCAGCGCGCGAAGGCCTGGCGTGTTTGGCGACGACACGTTGACCACTAAATAATTCGCATAGGCCCCGAGTTCGGCGATCCCGGCCACATAGTCTGCGGCCGCGTCCTCCGTATACTTATTCTTGCCGAGGTTCACGCCGACAGGCCCGGCGCGATGAACCGGCAACGCCGCCAAGCGCGTCGCGGCTAAATCCATGCCGCCGCTGTTGAAGCCGTTGCGATTGATCGCCGCCTTGTCGGCGGCCAGTCGGAACAGACGTGGAAGCGGATTGCCAGGCTGAGGCTTCGGCGTTATGGACCCCACCTCCACGAACCCAAAACCCAGGCTCAGGGCCTGGAGCGGCACTTGCACATCCTTATCGAACCCAGCAGCTAAGCCGATAGGGTTTGGGAATTCGAGGTCCCAGATCTTTTGTCCAAGCACCGGGTCCCTCACCGGCCCTGCCCCCGATACCAAACCCGATTTCAACGCCCAGAGGCTCAAGCCGTGCGCCCGTTCCGGATCGAGACAGAAAACGAAGGGACGCAGAAAGCCGTACACCTACGCCCCCGGCACGTGGTCAGGGAACTGGTGCACGCCGTCGGCATCCAAATCCAAGGCGTCGGCCCATTGCACCGCGGACACGGGCAAGGGGCCGTAGAGATGCGGGAACAGTTGACCACCTCGGGAGGGCTCCCACTTCAAGGCATCGCGCAATGAAACCGGGTCTACGGTGAGCAGCATCAGACCAGTCTGCCCAGCGCGATGCTTGGCGGCGCTGGCACGGACCTGGCCGGCCGTGGAAAAATGAATGAACCCGTCCGCTACGTCCTGCGAAGACCCGGCGTAGGATCCGGTCTGTTCCGCCGTCGCCCATTCGTCGCACCGGCATATATGATAAATCAAGACGCTCATTATGTCTCGGAGGTTAGACCATAGGTGGCAGGAAATACAGGCCTGGACCTAGTCGCGCTTGGACTTGACCCGATATCTGAATGCGCACACCAAATACGGTCCGCGCACCATAAACTGACTTGAACCTAGGCCGACGAAAGGGTGATTTCAGGAAATATGCAAAAAAGCGACGATTAAGCTCAGATCGGTGCCCTTAAAGACACCGTCCAAAAAATCCGAGCCAACGTATGACAAATGAGATCGCTGGGTTATGCTCATCGCTATCATGCGACTTCAGCACCCCTTTTCCATCATCTCACAGAAGTTCACCACCAACTTATGCCAGCGCATCATTGATTTGGTCGGTTCGACCAGAACCATCGACGACGCCGTCACGCCAGTGACGTCGGGCCGGCGCCAATCCCTGGTGGCTTGGTACGTCGACCCGTCGTTCGTGTAGGAACTCAGCCGTGTCCCAAGAAACCGCCGTCCTGTTCGCCAACGAGGCCTTCTATCTTACCTTCACCAACCGTGACGCAGACGCCATGGACGACATCTGGTCCACGCGCGATACGGTGACCTGCATCCATCCCGGGTGGCCGCCTCTTCGCGGCCGCAAGCCGGTGGTGCAAAGCTGGCGCGATATCCTCGCTAATCCCAACGCACCGAAGATCACCTGCCAGAATGCCCGCGCCTACGTCGATGCCACCATGGCCTACGTGCTTTGCACCGAGGTCCTAGCCGGCGGCCAACTGGCGGCGACGAACATCTTCGTAATCGAGGACGGGACTTGGAAAATGGTTCATCATCAGGCCGGCCCCATGCCGGAGACTGCGCCCGAACCACCCATAAAGAAACCGACGTTGCAGTGACCGGGACAGGAGGCCCCCACGCACCGATTAGGCCTTGAGTTCGAGACTGTGAGCCTGGATTGGTTGTTGCACGACACATCAACGGCCGATGCCGTCCTTGCCGCCACGCTGTTGACGGCCAACACCCGAACCTAGTGCAACGAGGTCTATTTCGACGCCCCAGTCTCGGCCACTTCCCTGCCCAAAACCCCACCCCGCTGTCGACGCCTGTGTGATCGCCCTCTAGCTGGCCAGCAGTTGCATGACCATTGGCTAAGGGTGGATCCCAATATCACAGGTGATGAAAACCACCTGACCTTGCCGTGCAACATCTTCTCGGACATAGACGGCTAAATGAAAAGCTCGCCGTCGTCTGGCTCGGAACGGAAGTTGGAGTAACTCTGGCCTAAAGCGCGTCGTTGCCGGTCTCGCCGGTGCGGATACGCATGGCCTGGGCCACCTCGAGCACAAAAATCTTGCCGTCCCCGATCTTATCGGAATGGGCCGCTTGTTGAATGGCCTCGACGACACTGTCCACCTGATCGTCGTCGACCACGAGATCAAGCCGCACCTTAGGCACGAAATCGATCACGTATTCGGCGCCGCGGTAGATTTCCGTCTGGCCTTTCTGACGTCCGAAGCCCTTCGCCTCGGACACGGTCAAACCCTGGATGCCGAGCTCGGTCAACGCCTCGCGCACGGCATCCAATTTGAACGGCTTGATAATGGCCATTACCAGTTTCATGGTCGTTCCCCCTTCTTTGCCGTGCGTTCCTAGAAGTTGTAATCCCGTTCACCGTGGTAGGACAAATCCAAACCTTCGGTGATTTCGTCATCATTGGCGCGCAGGCCGCCCCCAAGAGCACCAGCCACCTTGCAGATCACAAGGGTCGCTACGCCGCTCCAGGCGACGGTCGCGACAACGCCAATCACCTGGGTGACAAACTGTCCGCCCATGGTGCCGTCTTCGCCAAACCCGGCACCGCCAAGGCCTTCGGCCGCGAAGACCGCGACCAGAAGCGTGCCAAGAATGCCGCCAACGCCGTGCACGGCAAACACGTCCAGGGAATCATCCAACTTCCAGATCTCCTTAACTAGGCCCACTGCATAGTAGCAAATAAACCCGCCGGCTAGACCGATGCAAATACCGCCAATGGGACCGACGAAGCCGGAGGCCGGTGTAATCGTCGCCAGGCCCGCGATGGTGCCCGTGACGATCCCGACCAGAGAAGGCTTCCCAAACTTCTTCCATTCGATGAAAACCCAGACCAGCGACGCCGTCGCCGCCGACAGGTGCGTGACCGTGATCGCCATGGCCGCACTGCCCCCGGCGGCAAGCGCCGAGCCGCCGTTGAACCCGAACCAACCGACCCACAACATGGCCGCGCCTGCCATGGTCAGGCCCGGGCTGTGTGGTGGATGCAAGTGGGTAGGAAACCCTTGCCGGTTGCCCAGCATCTTGACCAGCACCAGCGCCGAGACCCCTGCCGTGGCATGCACAACCAGGCCGCCGGCGAAATCAAAGACCCCCATCTCGGCCAGCCAGCCGCCGCCCCAAACCCAATGGCAAACTGGCGCATAGACAAAGATCAACCAAAGCGCTGAGAACCACAGCACCGCCGAAAACCGCATACGTTCCGGATAGGCGCCGACGATCAGCGCCGGCGTGATGATCGCGAAGGTCATTTGGAACATGAAGAACAGGGATTCCGGAATGTCACCGGATAAGGTTTCGAAACTAACGCCCGAAAGAAACGCCTTGCCCAGACCCCCGATCACCGCATTAGTCGCGCCGCCGTCGTCAAAGGCTAACGAATACACGCCAAACAGCCACAGCACCGATGCTAGGCAGGCAATTGTAAAGCAATGCATAAACACGGATAGCACGTTCTTGGACTGTACCAACCCCCCGTAGAATAAGGCCAACCCAGGTAACGTCATAAACAGCACCAGAGCCGTCGCTGTCAAAATCCACGCGGTATTCCCACCATTCAGTTTGGCATCCGCTGCCCACGCCACATCCGGCGCGAAACCCATGACGCCGGCGGCCAAAATAGCCGTACCCAACGTCGTAACTCTTGAGGTCGTCTGTCTCATTGTTCCCCTCTCATCGAAGTCACATCGTAAAAGCGGGAAAGCAAACATGCACATTATTTACTCGCCGCCACTTCGCAATGCCTATAACTTAAGCATATGAGTAGGAAACCACCGCGCTTCTCTACTCTTAAGGTTCACTGAGCAAAATCGAGGCCAAAAGTAGGGCTCAACTTGCCGCTCCAATAACGGCAGGTGAACCGGTCCGCTTGGGCGTCGTAGTCGGCTAGCACGGTGTTCACCGTCAAACAGGGGGGCGATTTAGTCATAAAGGCGATCGCAGCAGGTCTGGGAAAGGCGAAAAGGCTGAGTGAGCGTCACGACATACATGCCGCCCTCGGGAAAGTCGGCGTATTCCTCAGAGACCACGTGGCAAGGCAAGCGTCTTGATCCTGTGAGGCAATCGTGGGAGCGTTACGAGCTTATTCGGGCGTCCAAATTTCATCGACGGCCCGATCTGCAAGATCGTCGATTGAACCCACAAACGCCGCCGACCTGACCATGACCGACCGTTCAACTCTACCCTGGCTGACCTTTGACTGCTACGACACCCTGGTCACCTATTCCGAGAGCAAGGCCGAATGTCTGGCCGAATTGATCCGCGCCAGAGGTGGCGATGGCGATACCATCGACACAGCCCAGGCGGCCTTCGAAACCCGCGAGCGGGAAATTCAAACAGGACCGTTCAAGCTGCTCAACGCAGTGCTCCGCGAGAGCCTTAATGACGCCATGGCCGCCGCCGGCATGGACTGCACGGTGAACGACGAGGCGGCGTTGATCGACGCCGTCTGCATGGCACCCCCCTTCAACGATGTTCCTGAGGCAATGCGTGCGCTAAAGGAGAACTTTCGACTGGCGGTACTGTCAAACTCGGAACCAGACATCATCCGCCATAGCATTATCCGCATCGGGACCGGCATGGACGCCATTGTCCTGGCGGCCGACGCCAAATGCTACAAGCCCGCACCGGGCATGTTTAGAGCCCTGCTGGCGCGCCTCGAAACCCCGGCGGATCAGGTCACCCATGTGGCGCAAAGTTTCTACCACGACATCCGTCCGTCGAAGGATGCTGGTTTCGGATGCCGGATTTGGATCAATCGCTATGCCAGGGAGGGTGACGCCGCATACGCCCCCGATTACGAGCTTTCGGACCTTTCGGGCCTGGCCGCGGCCCTCGCCAGCGGCGACTAAAGCGCTGATGAAACCTCGAAAATCATCATCACCTAGCCTTCATAGCGCCACCTTCCCGCGTCCTTTCAAATGCAAGACATCCCATTATCCATTGCACACCGCCTAGATTGTTGACTTTCTGCAGTCCATGTCCAAAGCCTGTGACTGAGTTCACCTGATTGGAAATCGCCATGCCCATCTCTATCGATCGCATCCGCGCTGACACCCCGGGCCTCCCAGACACTACGCATCTTATCGCATCTGGAGCGGGGCTCATGCCCCAGCCTGTGGTCGCGGCGGTCACGGCGCACCTCAACCTGGAAGCTAACATCGGCGGTTACGAGGCCCATGCGGCCAAGGCGTTAGAATTAGACGAGGTCTACGCCAGCGTCGCCCGTATTCTGGGCGCGGCCCCGGACGAAATCGCGCTCATGGAGAATGCCACGGTCGCCTGGTGTCACGCGTTCTATGCCGTACCCCTAAAACCAGGTCAGCGCATCCTCACCTGCGAGGCGGAATACGCGGCCAACTACGTCGCCTTCCTGCAACGGGCCAAGCGCGACGGCGCCGTGATCGAAATCGTACCAAGCGATGACGCTGGCGCCGTCGATCTAGACGCCCTAGAAAGGATGGTAGACGGCACTGTCGGCCTAATCGCCATGACCTGGATTCCCACCAACGGCGGTCTGGTGAACCCGGCGGCAGAAATCGGCCGGATCGCCAAGGCCCATGGCATCCTCTATCTCCTGGACGCCTGCCAGGCCATCGGCCAGATGCCAGTGAACGTGGACGAACTGGGGTGTGATTTCCTATCCGCCACGGGACGAAAATTCCTCCGTGGACCTCGCGGAACTGGATTTCTGTATCTTCGCAAAGAGCGCCTAGCCGAACTGGAACCCGCTATGATCGACCATTTCGGCGCGCCCTGGACAGCGGTAAACAGCTATAAATTACGCGACGACGCAAGGCGCTTCGAGACCTGGGAAAACGCATACGCGTTGCGCGCTGGGCTTGGCGCCGCCGTAGACTACGCCCTGGAGATCGGCCTCGATGACATCCAGGTTCGGGCGTGGGGCCTGGCCGACGAGCTCCGCGGCAAATTGTCGGAGGTTCCCGGCGCCCGCATCCGCGATATCGGCCGTGAGACCTGCGCCATCGTCAGCTTCACCATTGACGGCCTGGACCCCCGCGAAACCGTGGCCGCGCTGCGTGACCAGCGTATCAATATTGGCGCGTCCAGCCCCGACAGCACGCGCCTGGACTCCGAGGCCCGCGGGTTACCCGAATTGCTGCGGGCCGCGCCGCATTACTACAATACGTCCGAGGAACTTGACCGTTTGATTTTGGCACTGGCCGCCTTGCCTCGCCAGTGACTCGGCGGGAAGCACCTTCTGTATTAAGGTCGTCTATCTTGATATGCTGATACTTGGTCCCTTACTGTAGGATCGACTGGAGGACGTGAGCATGCCGAACGAAATCAAAGCCAAGACCATGGCTGAAATCCCCATGCAACAAGCCCCGCAAGCGGGAAGTCCAGCCGAGGCCCGAGGGCGGTATTTCAATTCTGCGAACGCGTTTAATTTGATTCTGCCGCCAGTTCCAGACGCGGTATTCACTGACGAGCCCGCCTCCGCGCTGGCCGCAGACGCGTCTACCGGCTACACGACCTGCGACCTGGCAGGGGATATGCAAAACCCGAGCCCAGCCACCACGCCGTTGTTGCTGGCCCGCTATGCGCGTATAAACGCGGGAGAAACCCTGGATGCGCATTTCGACACGGCGGGATCAATCTGGTACGTGATACAGGGCGAAGGGACCGTGAACTTAGACGGCCAGGCTATCGCTTGGGCCGCGGGGGACGTGTTCGTCCTGCCCGGGGGCGCTGCGACACTTGCGGGCGGAGATACAGATTCAGTGCTTTGGGTGGTCACTAATGAGCCCCAACTCCGGTTCGAAGACACCCGCGCCCCCGTGGCGGCGGAAAGCGCCGTTGACGTGGTCCATTTTCCGGCCGCCGAGATCGATCGGCAGATCGACATGCTCTATGCCGTGGACAGAGGCGAGGATGTGGCCGGTATTGCGTTGATCTTCTCCTCCGCACAACAGATGGAGCGCCGCAACATCACGCCGACTATGACGCTTGCCATGAACACCCTCCCACCAGGCGATTTTCAACGCGCCCACCGTCACAATTCCGTGGCCGTGACCTTGGTGGTACAAGGCGACGATTGTTTTTCGGTGGTCGATGAACGACGCAAGGACTGGTCGCCCTGGGCAACCACCGTCACGCCTCCAGAATCTCTCCATGCTCATTTCAACGACGGCGGGACGATGGCGAAGTTTCTTATCGTCCAGGATGGCGGGTTTTATTACCACGCTCGGACCATGGGTTTTTCATTCGATTAGCCTAGTGACACATTGGCCACCTGCCAAACGTGGAAACACTCTGCAGCCTGATACACGGAGCGGACGAAAGCGA
>CAJWVP010000052.1 GCA_913048145.1 uncultured Rhodospirillaceae bacterium | reverse complement strand
CCTTGCCGTCGACCCTGAGCGTGTGATCAATCACCATCCAGCAGATCTCTCCCGGTGGATAGTTTCCGCAGGTATGAAAATGTATAGTCCGAGGGTTCGTGAAGGTAGAGTTTGACCAACGATCGGGATTGTCCTCGGCCGCATCGGTATAGGTCGACCCCGGATGAATGCCCGCATGGAAGGAATGAACGATATCTGGGTCTAGGTCAAACAAACCAGCGACACGGCGATATTGACTCCGGATGCGATCAACATCATCTACATCGCCGGTCAAACCAGTGATGCGCCCATTCGACACGTTCGCCATGACAGTTTGATGAATGGGGACCGAGGGCGGTTCGTAGAATTTGGAACCCGTTGGAGTCAAATAGCGGGCTAAGGCCACTTGCCCCGACATGCGCGAGGCATCCAACGGCTGTGGCACGCCCATGGGAAACCGGCGAACCGCGACGTCGGCAGCCGTTTCCTTAGCCGTATCCGTGGTGTCGCCCGAAATATCGGTACCCAGCGGACAGGTGACCCGCACGTTTTTGGCCCCCAACAGGACATCGTTAATCGCCTTCTTCAACTGCAGCATCGCCTTGTGGTGGGTCTGGCCATAGGCCGACGCCAATTGGTTGGCATCCCGGGCATAGCACATGATCGTTTTTTTGCCCAAGCCCGGGTCGGCAAATCGGTCCTGGTCGCCAATGCGCGACATGAAGATGGTGCATTCGTGATCCGCCATCGCTTGGGTCAAGCCAAAACCACGAGAATTCTCCGGCGCCCCAACGTCGAGCGTCGTGGGCGTAATCCCGAGTGTCCGCGCCGCATCCGCCACGGCGGCGGCGGTTTGGCCGTCGTACCAACCGAGGTCCGGATCCTCGCGGACGATCAGCAGGGATTCCGCTCCAGATAGTTCGGCGCAATTGATCAACAGGTTGCGCGCGCCGGCACGGATGTCCCGTGATGGGCTCATGGCCTATTGCTCATCGGCCCGCATCTTCTTCTCCAACCAGCGCACGCCCGCGGAAACGATCAAGATTAGGATCAAGTATTCCAGGACCAAGATCGTATAGATCTCCAGTGGCCGGTACTCGGTCACCACCAATTCGTTGGCGCGCCGCGTGAGTTCACTGAGTCCAATAACCGAGACCAACGACGACATTTTCAGCATGTAGACCAGCTGATTGCCGAGCGGCGGCAGGATTCGCCGGATCGCCTGCGGCAGGATCACGTAACGCATTTTATCGTAGTAGCTAAGCCCGATCGAATCAGCGGCTTCAATCTGACCCTTCGAAATGCTCTGAATGCCGCCCCGAAAAATCTCGGCCTCGAAGGCGCTGTCGGAAATAGCCAGCGCCACGACGCCGGCCCAAAAAGCGGTGATACCGATATCCAGGACCACGGGCAGACCATAGTAGACCCACAAGAGCAGCACCAGGATGGGAATCGCTCGGAAGCACTCCACATAGACACGGTTCATCGTTCGAGGCGCGCGACCCTTTGCAAGGCCTGGCAAGGCGATCAACAGGCCAATAACGATAGAAATGACGATGGCACAGATCGAGAGCGCAATGGTATAGCCCAGACCATCGATCAGAAACTTCAGGTTAGAGCGCCCTGATTCGGTTGAAGGCGAGACCACGTACCAACCCCAGTTCGCGCCGCAGCCAGTCAATAAAACCGTTATGAGCAAACCGGCGATCAGGCCTTTTGTGAGTTTCATCCAAACAACCATCGTCAATACTGTAAAATTTGGTTCAGGAATATTTGGGTGCGTTTGCTCTCTGGCGCCGAGAAAAACTGCTCCGGCGACGCTGTCTCGACGATCTCACCGGCATCCATGAACACCATGGTGTCCGCGACCTTGCGCGCAAAGCTCATCTCGTGGGTGACGCAGACCATAGTCATGCCGTCTTCGGCCAGTTCGACCATGACGTCCAGAACTTCCGAGATCATTTCAGGGTCGAGGGCCGAGGTCGGTTCGTCGAACAGCATGATGCGGGGCTCCATGCAAAGCGAACGGGCAATGGCGACACGCTGTTGCTGGCCGCCAGAAAGCTGTGCCGGATATTTCTCCGCCTGTTCGGGAATGTGCACGCGTTCAAGATACTTTCGTGCCAGAACCTCCGCGTCCGCCGGGTTCATCTTGCGGGCGCGGACCGGGCCGAGCGTCAAGTTTTCGACGACGGTTAGATGCGGAAATAGATTAAATTGCTGGAACACCATGGCGACCTCGCGTCGGATGGCGTTGATATTCTTGGTGTTCTCGTTGAGATCGATGTTGTCTACAGTGATCGTGCCGACATCATGGGCTTCCAGTCTATTGATGCAGCGAATCATCGTCGACTTGCCAGAACCCGAAGGGCCACAAACAACGACACGCTCACCGTTGTGGACGGTCAGGTGGATGTTCTTCAGCGCTTCAAAGTCGCCGAAGGACTTCCCCATTCCGGCGATCTTTATGATCGGCTCACGGCCGTTGTTCCCCATGCGTGGACTCCCTAGAGCACCGCTCGATGCTGTTTCCGCAATGGCAGCTTGTGCAAGAAACTAGAATGTTTGAAACTTCTCGACCAGAGTAAAACAAACACCAACCATAACCGTGATTCAGCCGTCGCGATTTTCCCGCGACTTCTGAATCACCCTCAGATCGATAAGGGGAGAATCATGAAACTATTGAAATATGCTGTCATAGCCGTACTGGGCTTGATGGTTGCGACCACCGTCGCCAAGGCCGATTCGCGCCTTAAGGAAATTCTCGATAAGGGCGTGCTGCGCGTGGGCACCACGGGGGACTGGAACCCTATGACCATGAAGGACCCAGCAACCAACACCTACAAGGGTTACGATATCGACATGATGACGGAGTTGGCCAAGGATCTAGGCGTCAAGGTGGAGTTCGTAGCGACCGATTGGAAGACGTTGGTCAGCGGCGTCGTATCCAACAAATACGACCTCACTGGTTCAGCCTCAATCTCCATGAAACGCGCCAAGGTAGCGGGCTATTCGCCCTCGTATTTCTCATTGGCAACCGTGCCGCTGACCCTGAAAAAGAACCTTTCAAAGTTCCAAGACTGGGGAGATCTGGACAAGCCAAACGTGACCGTCGCGGCGACACTGGGCACGACACAGGAACAACAAGTCAAACGTTTTTTCCCAAGTGCCAAAAAGAAGATTATTGAAGCCCCAGCTCGCGACTTCCAGGAAGTTCTGGCCGGCCGGGCCCATGCGCATATCACGTCGAATGTCGAAGCCGGCAAACTGGTCGAGAAATATCCCCAGATGGCCGTCGTCCCGGTCAAGCAGGCGCGGGCGCGTACGCCCATTGCCATGCTGTTGCCACAAGACGATCAAGTTTGGATCAACTATATTAACCACTGGATTGCCTTGAAAAAGGAGCGCGGCTTCTTTGATAAGCTGGCCTCAAAGTGGCAAATCGCCAACTAGGCTGACGGGACAAGATGAGCGTCGGGCCCTGGGCCCGGCGTTTTTCGTTTCGGGAGCAACCATGAAACTGCAGCATCAAACCTGGCCCGAGGTCGAGGCCTATCTAAAATCCAAAACCGGGATCATCATACCGTGCGGTTCGACCGAACAGCACGGGCCACTCGGCATGATCGGCACAGACGCCATTTGCGCCGAAGCCGTGGCCGTTCGCGTCACTGATAAGGCAAAGGCCTTGTTGGCCCCCACCCTGACGCTGGGGCAGGCCCAATTCAACTTGGGTTTTCCCGGGACTATCTCGCTGCGTGCCAAAACCCTCATGGCGTTGATCGGTGACGTGGTGACGTCACTGGCAGGGCAGGGCTTCACTCATTTCTACTTCGTCAATGGCCACGGCGGCAATATTGCTCCACTACAGGCCGCGTTTCAGGACCTTTATCGCGACCTCGGTGGGGACCTACGCTGCCTAATTCGCAGTTGGTGGGATCACCCTAGCGTCGCTGAGTTGGTAGTCAGAAATTTTGGTGATGGCGAGGGACTTCATGCAACGCCAAGCGAAATTTCCATCACCCAAGCCGTTTTGCACGCCGTTGGTAGCGCGAAGCGTCCAACCAACATCGAGACGCTTGATACGGCCTTCATCCGAGACCATAGCGGCGACAACCATTTCGATGCTGACAGCCACCGCGATCAATTCCCTGACGGACGGGTCGGGTCCGATTCCTGGCTTGCCACGGCAGCGGCGGGTGAGCAAATTCTGGCGGCAGCGGTCGATGCGACCGCTGCAGACTACGCCTTCTTCCTCAACGAATAACTGACAAGGACAACGCCATGGCCGCATGGATCAAGATGATCGCGGACGACGAAGCAGACGAGAACCTGAAGCCCTTCTTTGATCGGGTTCGCACTCCGCACGGCACGATCGACAACGTCATGCGGGCCCATTCGCTGCGACCACACACCATGGACGGCCACGTCGTCCTCTACAGAAGCGTCCTGCACAATCCAGACAACACGTTGCCGTTCTGGTTCCTAGAGGTGGTCGCCTCCTATGTCAGCATTCTTAACAACTGCGATTACAGTCTCCGCCACCATTTCACCAACGCGCGCCGCTTGATCGGTGACGACGCCCGTGCCGACGCTGTTCGTGCCGCCCTAGACGCGCATCGGCCCGAGGACGCTTTCGACGGGAAGGAACTGGCGCTGCTGGTTTATGCGGGTAAATTGACCACAGAAGTCGGTGCCATGACCGAGGCCGATATTGGGGCCGTACGCGCGGCCAGCGCTGACGATGGGGAAATTTTGGAGGTCAATCAGGTCTGTGCCTACTTCAACTATTCGAACCGTCTGTTGAACGGCCTTGGCGTCACCACGGAGGGCGATATTATCGGCTACTACAAGGAAATGGACGCCGAGACGTGAGCTACGCCCCTGTCACCGAGGTTGACATTGACGCGATCCCCGTCATCGACGTCGGCCCGTTGGCCGACGGGTCGGACGGCGAGATTGCGGTAGGCCGCCAACTGCTGAACGTTGTGCAACGGATTGGGTTCTTCTACATCTCCAATCACGGTGTCGATCCGGCCTCGATCGACGAAGTCCTAAACCAGGCCAAGACGTTTTTCGCCCGCCCAGAAGCGGAGAAAAATCAGATCCGGGTCAACAAAGTGCATCGTGGCTTCTTGCCGATCGGCGAGGCGACTATGTCCGGCGCACGCTATGAGGACTTTAAGGAAAGCTTCGTCTGGGGTTGGGAGGTCGCATCCGATGACCCAGATATCGCCGCTAGCCGTGGTATCCTGGCGCCGAACTGCTGGCCCGATTTTCAACCCGATATGGCGCCGGTCTTGGGCCGCTATATAGAAACGATCAACGGTTTGGGTATTTCTCTGCTGCGAGCCTTCGCCGCGGGACTGGGTCTTGAGCACGACTACTTTACGCGATCGTTTTCGAAACCACTGACCCGCGCCGCTATCATCCACTATCCCCCACAACCCGAAGATATGGGTAGGCAGCATTTCGGCGTCTCGCCCCACACGGATTATGGTTGTGTGACCTTCCTCTACCAGGACGGCACAGGCGGCCTACAGGTCATGAATCGCGATGGCGAATGGATTACAGCCCATCCGGTGCCGGATACCTTCGTCGTCAATATCGGGGACTTGCTGCACCGCTGGAGCAATGATCGCTTCACATCCAATCCGCACCGGGTGATCAACGCGTCAGGCCGCGAGCGGTATTCGATGCCCGTCTTCGTCGATCCCGATTGGAACACGGCAATCGACCCCGTGCTCACCCCCGGCGAGACCCCGCACCATGCGCCTATCAAATGCGCCGACTATATTCACTCCATCTACCAGAAGTCCTTCGCCTACCGGCAGCAGGACTGATCAAGCCCTATTCAGATATTTAAATAGTCTGTAGAGAGCGAGCCAACCGCACTACAAACAATCCGGAAAACCAAACAAAATCACAGGATAAGTGAAGGTCGATCGGGGAATTGACCCTCGGACCTTGCGATTAAGAGTTTCCTTCTTAGCCCAGAAAACCGAGCCTATTCTGATTTCTGAGGTGATTATTGAACCCATGGCAATCAATGGGTAGAGATACCGGTTTGAATGATAATGTTGGATTGATTGAGTTTATTACTTTAACGATCCACTAATAAAAAAGACGAAGTTGCAGAACAATCAAAAAGCGGCGAATGCAAGTTGAACATATGAGAACAGATCACAGGCCACCCGATCCCTGAACGTAACGAGCATAAACACATATAGGCCAATTTCCTGGGGGCCTAGATCTCATCCCCGCCGCGTCGACCGATGGTGACGTCGCGGTGCACCCAGATGCCGATCAACAGGCCAAACCCAATAAGCAGCGTCATCATCGCCGTGCCACCGTAGGAAATCAGCGGCAGCGGTACGCCCACCACGGGGATCAGGCCCATGACCATGGCGATGTTGATGAAGACATAGAGGAAGAACGTCATCGTCACGCCAAAGGCCACTAGGCGTCCGAACTGGTTATTGGTACGCATTGCGATGATCCCGCCAAACAGGAGCAGCAGGGCATAGAGCGCCAGCAAACCCAGCCCGCCCACAAGCCCAAATTCCTCCGCCAGCATGGTGAAGATGAAATCGGTCTGCATCTCCGGGAGGAAGTTCAAATGGCCCTGGGTGCCCTGCATGAACCCCTTGCCCAGCACCCCGCCGGATCCTAAGGCGATCTTCGACTGAATGATGTGATAGCCCGCGCCCAAGGGATCTGCCTCCGGGTTGAGAAAGGTGAGGATGCGCCGTTTTTGGTAGTCGTGTAGGAACTGCCAACCTACAGGCGTCGCGATCAGGCTCAAGACGATGACTAGCGCGAACTTCCACAACCGCACCCCAGCAACAAAAAAGAGCGCGCCGCTGGCCATGATCAACATCAAGGCCGTGCCTAGGTCCGGTTGGCGCAACACCAGCCCAGTAGGTACGAAGACCATGATCAGGGGTAGGATCAACCGCGTCAGTTGGGCCACGCCTTCCATGGTGAGGCCATGGAAATAGCGGGCTAACGCCAGCACCAGCGTGATCTTCATTAATTCAGACGGCTGCAGGTTAAAGTAGCCAAGATCGAGCCATCGCTGCGCACCCATGCCGACAAAGCCCATGAACTCCACTAGCACCAACAAGACAAGGCTGAGCCCGTATAGGACATAGGCGAACCGCAACCAGATACGTATATCTATCAGCGCCACGGCTATCATTGCCAAAAAACCAACGCCAAACCTAACCAGCTGCCGGGATGCCCAGGGTTGAAAGCTGCCGTTCGCCGCAGAATACAGCATGGCAATCCCAATGGCCACTGTCAGGCAGATGAGAAAAACAAAGAACCAGTGAATGTTCAGAAGTTTCTGGGCGATGGTGAATTTCGGCGGATTCAGGCTGTCTTCTATCATTCTTCCGAGCTCGCTCTCACCGGATCAACCAGACGCGGCGTAGACGCGGGGATCACTGCGCCTGCCGAGCCCCGACGCTGGGCCTCGACTAGAATGTCGCGAGCAATGGGCGCCGCCGCCTTAGAACCCCCACCACCGTGCTCAACGACGACAGAAATGGCATAGCGCGGGTTTTCGATAGGCGCGTAGCCCACGAACAGGGCGTGGTCGCGTTCCTTCCAAGGCAGGTCCTGATTTTTACGCACCCCAGTTTCACGCTCGGTTTTCGAGATGCGGCGGACCTGGACTGTGCCGGTCTTGCCAGCCATCTCCTGGCCGGGTTCCGTGATCCGCGACTTGTAGGCCGTTCCGCGCGGCGAATTCACCACGTAGACCATGGCATTACGGATGATTTCCATATGGCGCGGCGGCAGATTCAAGCTTTCGAAGGTGTCCTCGGGCCGTTCCATCCGAACGCCGTCCTGGCTCACTGACCGGGTGAGCCGCGGCACCACGGCGAAACCGCCGTTCGCCATGCGCGCGGTCATCACCGCCAGTTGCAACGGCGTCACCAATAAGTAGCCCTGTCCAATGCCCACGATCAGCGTCTCGCCCTTGTGCCAGGGCGCGTCCAAGGCGCCGCGTTTCCATTTCGGCGTCGGGATCAGCCCCGCCTTTTCGCCGGGCAGATCAACCTCCAACTTAGCACCAAAACCAAACCGCTTCCCCATGGCGGCAATTCGTTCAATCCCCGTGCGCTTCGCGATCTCATAGAAATAAACGTCGCAGGACTGGACCATGGCTTCTTGCGCGTTCATCAGGCCATGACCATGCTTTTTCCAGCAATGAAACCGCGCGTCGCCCAGTTCCGTATATCCTCGACAGAACACCTGGCTTCGGGGCGTGATAACCCCCTTTTCCAGAGCCGCCAGAAGCACGCACATTTTGAACGTCGACCCAGGCGCATAACGGCCGGAAATGGCCTTGTTGATAAGTGGCGTGCGCGGATTGGTGACCAATGACTGCCATTCCGTGGAACTCAGGCCGCGGTTGAAACCATTCGGATCAAAGCTAGGGCTGGAGACCATGGTCAGCACATCACCGTTGCGGACATCCAACACGACAACAGAGGCGCTTTCATCGCCCAGGCGTTCGCGGGTGAACCGCTGAAGCTCCATATCGATGCTCAACTGCACTTCGGCGCCCGCCTGACCTTCCTTGCGCTCCAGCTCCCGGATCACTCGCCCATAAGCGTTGACCTCCACTTGCGAGCTACCGCTCGACCCTCTGAGCGCCATATCGTGCACCCGCTCCACTCCGGCCTTACCAATGCGGAAACCAGGCAGTTCCAGCAAGGGATCACCAGTTAGGTCCTTGGGTGACACTGCGGCCACATAGCCAAGGACGTGGGCCAAATCGTTGCCGTAGGGATAATTGCGACTCTGTCCCACATCAATCATCACGCCAGGCAAGTCAGGGGCGTTCACCTCGATGCGCGCCACTTCTGGCCATTCCAGGTTCTCGCGAAGCGTCACTGGAACGAAACTGCGATTCCTACGCACATCCCGAAGAATACGCCGTCGTTCTCCTGGGCCAAGGGCGATGATTTCGCCCAAGCTGTCCAAAGTGGCGGCCACGTCGAGCGTGTCTTCTGGGATCAGGAGTACTCGGTAATTCTTCTGGTTGCTGGCAACGGGGATGCCAAACCGATCCACAATTTGGCCACGCGGTGGCGGCAGCAGGCGCAGGTTGATCCGGTTCGCCTCGGCCAATGTCTTGTAACGTTCGGATTCCAGGACCTGCAGGTAATACATCCGACCCACCAGAGCCGAAAACAGGACCGCCTGACCGCTCAACAGCATAACGCTGCGACGGTTGAAGAGCTTGTGGCGTTCGACGTCCCGGTTCATTTCAGGCCTGCTGCAGGAAGGCGCGTTGCCACCGCAAAAAGAGATAGGCGATGATGGGATAGAAGCCAATCCCCAAGGCATATTGACTGGCGACCGCACGAGGGTCGACTACACCGCCCTTTAACGCGGACACCAGGCCCCAGATCAGCAGGGTCGCACCAGCGGATACCAGGCCGAAGCCTAGCCACACAACATAGAAGGACTTGCCGGCAAAGAACCGCTGTTGCGCCAACACGATGCTGTAGGTCAGCACGTAGACCACCGTGTGCACACCCATGGGCACGCCGCTGAGCGCGTCCTGGAAGAAGCCGATGACCAACACGGCGTAAGCTGGCAAGAGCTCAGCGCGGTATACGCCCCAGTGGAAAATGACGATCAAGGAAAACAGCGGCATCACCCGCGCCAGGCCCGGCACCTGAAACGGGATCGCGCTAAGTAGGACCAGGAATATGGTCAGTAGGAAGGGCGTCAGTTGGCGACTAAGCACATCCATGCGATGCCACACTGTCGGTTTCATGCGCCGACCTTTACCTCCAAATTAACGGGCATTCGATCCTGTTCGTTGATCCGGTCCAGATTGAATGATTCCGGTCAGGCCGTAATCAAGAACCCGCACATATTCGATACGTTCTCGGTTCACATAGGGTTGAACCTCTATGACGCCGTCCATGACCAACGTCACGACGCCGATGGGCAGGCCGCTTGGAAAGACGCCGCCATGACCAGAGGTAACAACCCGATCGCCAATGGCCACCACGGCGCCTGTCGGCAAATGTATCATACGCGGGCGTCCTGCGTTCGTCCCGGCAAGAACCGCGCGGGTCCGGGTCGATTCAACAACAATCGGAATCCGGGAATTCAAGTCCGTGATAAGTAAAAGACGGGAGGACCGGCTGCCGACCCCGGAGATCCGGCCGATCAAGCCGTCACCGGTTACCGCGGCTTGGCCATTGCGGATGCCCGCCCGCTCCCCGGCATTTAAGATCAAGCTGTGGGCAAAGGCGCCCCCCGTATCGGCGACAACCCGGGCCGCGATGAACCGCGGTTCAGGGCCAGTCTTAAAATTTAGGAGCCCCTTAAGCGCGCGGTTCTCCATTTCCAGCTTTCGCGCCAGGGCCTGCCAATGCAAAAGTTGGTCGCGTTCCTGTCGGAGCTTCTGGTTGGCTTCAAAGGTCGTATAGATATCCTGGACTCGGTCGACCCCCACGTTGAAACTCTCAACTGGGCGGCCAATGACGTCGAGGATCGGCGCAACCGCATCGACGATCTGCATGCGGACCTGTTCCATACTGGCCACGTCCACCCGGCCGATTACCAGCACGCCTATCGCACTCAAGATCAAAAGCAGATAGGCAAAGCGCTGGGTGACACTCTTAACGGGCGCCGTAACGCGGTTGACGGTACGTGTCGAATTCTTCACGCGCGACCAAGCTCCAATTAATCAAGCCACGCAGATTGGCGCGACAGACTTGCAGGAATCTCAATGATTCCCCTACAATTTCAATGGATGATTATAATCGCAAGAATATTAACGGATACTTTCCGCAAATATAAGGCACGAAATGCCTAGTACATAGTGGAGAGAACGTCTTTCAGACGCTTCATCTCCTCCAACGCGCGGCCGGTCCCCAACACGACGCAAGACAAGGGATCGTCGGCGATAGACACGGGCAGGCCCGTGGCGTGACGCAGCACGAAATCCATATTGCCCAGTAGGGCGCCACCCCCAGTGAGTACGATGCCCTTATCGACGATGTCGGCGGCCAATTCGGGGGCCGTGTGTTCCAACGCGACCTTCACAGCCTCGATAATGGCGCCAACCGGTTCCGCCAGGCTTTCTGCGATCTGACGTTCGGAGATAATGAGTTCCTTAGGAACCCCATTCATGAGATCGCGGCCCTTGATCTCCATGGTCTGGCCTTCGATGTCCTCGGGCGGACAGGCCGAACCGATATCTTCCTTGATGCGCGCCGCGCTCCCCTCACCGACCAAAAGGTTATGGTTGCGACGGATATATGCGATGATCGCCTCATCCATCTTGTCGCCACCGACCCGGACGGAGCGAGAATAGACAATGCCGCCCAAGGACAGCACGGCCACCTCGGTGGTGCCGCCACCGATATCGACGACCATAGAGCCCGTAGGTTCCGTGACCGGCAAGCCGGCCCCGATGGCCGCAGCCATGGGTTCTTCAATCAAGTAGACCTTTCGCGCGCCATCGTTCTCGGCCGAATCCTGAATGGCTCGACGCTCAAC
>CAJWVP010000051.1 GCA_913048145.1 uncultured Rhodospirillaceae bacterium | reverse complement strand
ATATCTGGATCAGTTTCCCAGAAGGCCACGGCGTGCACAGCGCGATGGAGCATCCGGACGCCGAATTCATCGATAGCTATCTGGACCAGCCGGTAATCGGGGCCTACTTTCGCTATTGCTACGAAGAACGTCGGCGTCGTCTAGGCGACGAAGCGCGACTGATCCCGTTTACGGGTACGATCTTTCCCAACACCTCCTATCATGGTCGTCAACCACGAGGGTTGTGCGCTTGGCATCCGCATTCATCCGGCGAAACAGAGGGCTGGCGGTTCTTCCTTGTCGATACAGACGCGCCCACGGCGGTCAAGGACTTCCTGCGTCACTATTACATGCGCTATTCCGGTCCCGCTGGCATGACTGAACAGGACGACATGGAAAACTGGCTCTATGCGTCCGCCGCATCTAGGGGAACCATCGCCAAGAGGCTCAAATTGAATTACCAACAATCGATGGGCGCGGCGAAACTCAACGCCCCGGTGCCGGGTTTGGTGACTACACAAATGTCGGAGCACATGGCACGGGGTTTCTACACGAGGTGGCGCGATTATCTAGAAGGACAGGACTGGGATCATCTCCTAGGCCAGGGCGATCCACGATTTAGTGACAAAGAGCACGTCGCAGCGGCGCGCCAAACATGAATATGATCTCCGACTTTAGCGACCTAATCGGACGGAACCTCGTCGCGCAGCCCGGGTATGCCACCCTCCAAACGCAACTGGAGGCTTTCTATTTCTTGGAAGCAGACCTCCTAGATAACCGGCGATATAGGGCGTGGCTGGACCTTTTGGCCGACGACCTGACTTATTACATGCCCATGCGTGCCAACGTACCCCTCGCCCACGACCGATCCGACGAATTCACCACTGCGGGCGAAGGCATCCACTGGTTCGAAAACGACAAATGGACAGTGACGAAACGAGTGGAACAGATCGAAACGGGAATACACTACGCCGAGGAACCCCTGTCGCGGATCACCCACATGATTACCAATGTGCGTATCGTCGATGCCAAACCGGATTTGAAAACCGCCGAACAAATTGCCGTCACCAGCCGGTTTCTCCTCTACCAAAACCGCATCGTGGATGACACCACAACCTTTGTTGGCCGCAGGCATGACCGCCTGCGCCACAACCCGGAAATCGGCTGGCAGGTCCATTTCCGTGAGGTGATCATTGAACAAGGCATCCTTCAAGCTAAGAACATTACCAACTTCTTCTAAAATCGCCCGCCGTATAGAGCCTCTTCAAGATCTGATGCGGATTCTAATCGGTAGGTACGTGGGATCACTAACCGGACGATGTTTATCACTTTTTCAGCCGCCGCGGCCCCACCCACAGCCGCAAACTTCAGTAACGAAACCCTACCCAACTTCGACTTCATCGCGTCCAGGAACGAATTCATGGGCCAACGCTAAAAAACTATGGGAAACTGGAGGACGCCCATCCACATTGGCATTCTGGGTAAAAGCTATACCACTACTTCGGAGCCTATTTGGATCAGCACAATCCCGTTATTTTAGAACTCACCCAGGCACTGATTTTCCGAAAGATACCGCGCCGGGCGGCCGCGCCTTCAATCTTATAACACTCGAATTTGCGAACCATGGCCGATGATTACCGAAAATGCTCAGTAATCCAAACATCTGAACCGGTATAATCCTCAAGTCGGCGATATACAGTGCCCAAATAATTCTTGATGGGTGAAGGCACCGTAAATAGGCCCAGTATAGCGTAAATACTTTCTTGCATTGATTGTGGAAATCGTTGGGAATCTGAGGCTTACGGTCGCCGAAGCGCATTGACACGCCCTCCGACCGGCACTATTCCTTTCGCGCTCTGTTTCCGCTATTGGGAATCCCATGCTTCAAAATATCGCCAAAAAATTCTTCGGGTCAGCCAACGACCGCTACATCAAGGACCTACAGGGTAACGTCGACGCTATCAACTCGATTGAGTCGGAGTTGGAAACGCTCAGCGACGACAACCTCCGCGCCCGGACGGACTGGCTGCGTGAACGAATTGCGGGCGGTGAGAGACTGGATGACGTCCTGGTCGACGCGTTCGCCACGGTCCGCGAGGGTGCGAAGCGCACGTTAGGCCAGCGCCACTTCGACGTGCAACTCATGGGCGGCATGATCCTGCACCGGGGCATCATTTCCGAAATGAAGACTGGCGAAGGCAAGACCCTGGTTGCGACGCTAGCCGTCTATCTAAACGCGCTCGAGGGCAAAGGCGTGCACGTCGTCACCGTGAACGACTATCTGGCCGAACGCGACGCCGAATGGATGGGCCAGATTTACAAGTTCCTAGGGCTCACGGTGGGTTGCATC
The DNA here is from genome assembly GCA_913048145.1 of uncultured Rhodospirillaceae bacterium. Taxonomy (GTDB): domain Bacteria; phylum Pseudomonadota; class Alphaproteobacteria; order Rhodospirillales; family Casp-alpha2; genus UBA3470. The sequence goes on along the minus strand of CAJWVP010000051.1, from coordinate 9,246 downwards.
GTGCACGGCCTCGATGACCCCGGCCGGCGCGCCCAATACGAATGTGATGTGACCTACGCAACGAACAACGAATTGGGATTCGATTACCTACGCGACAACATGAAGTTCACACTCGAGGAAATGGTCCAGCGCCCCTTCAACTTCGCCATCGTTGACGAAGTTGACTCCATCCTTGTTGATGAAGCACGGACGCCGCTAATCATTTCGGGTCCCACGGATGATTCTTCTGACACCTACGCCGCCATCGACAAGATTATCCCTGCTCTGAAGGATCACGACTATGAACAGGACGAAAAAGCCAAGTCCGTAACCTTTACGGACACGGGCAACGAACACATCGAGGAACTTCTCCGCGGCTCCGGCCAATTGATTCAGGGGACTCTCTATGACCTGCACAACGTGTCCCTGGTCCATCATGTGAACCAAGCACTCCGCGCGCACATCATGTTCCAGCGCGACCGGGACTACATCGTCAAGGACAACCAGGTCATCATCATTGACGAATTCACAGGCCGCATGATGGAAGGCCGGCGCTATTCCGAGGGACTTCATCAGGCCTTGGAAGCCAAGGAACACGTGCAAATTCAGAACGAGAACCAGACGCTGGCCTCAATCACCTTCCAAAACTATTTCCGTCTCTATCCGAAGCTCGCTGGGATGACCGGTACGGCCATGACCGAAGCGGCTGAGTTTGGCGAAATCTACAGTCTCGATGTGATCGAAGTGCCAACGAACATGCCCTGCATCCGTGATGATCAGGACGATGAGGTCTATCGGACCGAAGAAGAAAAATACAACGCCATAATTGACCAGATAGCCGACTGTCAGGAACGCAAGCAACCGGTTCTGGTCGGTACGGTATCGATCGAAAAATCGGAGTATCTTTCGGAGCTCTTGAAGAAGCGTCAGGTCCGTCACAACGTCCTGAACGCCCGCCACCACGAACAGGAAGCCGCGATCATCTCCCTGGCCGGTGAACCAGGCGCTGTCACCATCGCCACCAACATGGCGGGCCGCGGCACGGATATCCAGATGGGCGGCAACTATGACATGCGGGTGAAGCAGGAAATCGGCGTCGAGCTTGGGTCCAGCGCCCATAATACGGCTGCTGCCACCATCCAAGCCGATATCGACGAAAAGAAGGAAATCGCGCTGGCCGCGGGCGGGTTATTCGTATTAGGCACCGAACGCCACGAAAGCCGACGCATCGACAACCAGTTGCGCGGCCGTTCCGGCCGACAAGGCGATCCGGGCACATCCAAGTTCTACCTCTCCCTCGACGACGACCTCATGCGCATCTTCGGTTCCGATCGGATCGATGGAATGCTGCAAAAGTTGGGCCTGGAAGAGGGTGAAGCCATCATCCACCCTTGGGTCAACAAAGCGCTCGAGAAAGCGCAAACCAAGGTCGAGGCCCACAACTTCGAGATTCGTAAGAACCTCTTGAAGTTCGACGACGTCATGAACGACCAGCGCAAGGTCATCTATGACCAGCGGAAGGACCTCATGTCCACTGAAGACGTGTCTGACGAAGTGGTTGGCATTCGTCACGAGACCATCGCCAATGCCGTGGCCCACGCCATCCCGGAGAAGGCTTACGCCGAACAATGGGACATGGACGGTCTACATGAAGAAGTGCTTCGGATCACGGGTATGGACCTACCGGTCCAGGACTGGGCTAAGGAAGAAGGTATCGCGGACGCGGAAATCCGCGAGCGCCTGATTTCAGCGGCCGATAAAAAGATGGCGGAGAAAGCTGCTACCTACGGCCCAGAGGTCATGCGCGGGGTTGAAAAGAGCCTGCTATTACAGCTTCTGGACCAACTGTGGAAGGAGCACCTCCTGACCCTGGATCACCTGCGCCAGGGTATTGGGCTCAGGGCCTATGCACAACGCGACCCCTTGAACGAATACAAGCGCGAGGCCTTCGATCTGTTCGAGGATATGCTGGACGGCCTGCGCGAACGGGTCACCCAGGTGCTCAGCCACGTGGAACTGCAGATGTACGAACCGGAAGAAGATATCTTCGGTCGAGGCGAACAGGAAATGGTTGAAAGCCATGAAGCGCCAGCCAGCATGATGGCCGAAAAAACGGAGACCAACGAACAGGCCATCAACGCGGTACCTCTGCACCGCCGCAAGGCCGCCGACGACATCGACCCAAACGACCCGGAAACCTGGGGCCGTGTACCGCGGAACGCTCCTTGCCCGTGCGGGTCTGGCAAAAAGTATAAGCACTGCCACGGAGCGGTGACATAGCGGCCGGTCCGCGCCTTATGCCGCCGAGAGGAAGCCCACCCACCTCAAGTCACGGGCTGCGTCCGCGAACTCCAATATGGAAGACCCACGGCGAGCACCGATCGCCGGTAGATGTTATGTGCCGTCGACGCGGTTTAGGATTTTCAAAATCATCTTTGTTTGTTCCGAGTTCAGAGCGTCGCCGGCTCCGACAGTGAAGGTCAATAGTCGTTTTTAGATACCTGTGTCACGAACTTCAACAGTGGCGCTTCACAGTGTAGTAATGAAATACCACGGCCCTTGTTGAACCTGGCGGAACTCGTCATGTTGCCCAATATACGGACGACGGGAGGAGCCCATGGATTTCGCACTGACCGAGGAACAACGCGCAATACAAGACGGGATCGGTCAAGTTCTGTCCGACTTCGGCGACGACTATTGGTTGGAAAAAGACCGCAACGGCGGCTTTCCCGAAGAGTTTTATCGCGCCATGGCCGAAGGCGGATGGCTCGGCGTGAGCTTCCCCGAAGAAGTAGGCGGCGCCAACCTTGGCGTCGTATCGGCCACCGTTATGATGCGAGCCATCGCCTCGTCCGCCGGCGCTATGCAGGCCGCCAGCGCTATACACATGAACGTCTTCGGCCCGAAGGCCATTGCCGTTTTCGGCTCCAACGAACAAAAACAGCGCTGGCTGCCTCCGATTATTAAAGGCAAACAGAAAAGCGCGTTCGGCGTGACCGAACCCAATGCTGGATTGGATACCGGATCCATCACCACCAAGGCGGAACGCACGAACAATGGCTACGTGATCAACGGCCGTAAGGTTTGGACCTCCACCGCCCAAGTGGCCGACAAGATCCTCCTTCTGGCCCGCACGACGCCCAAAGAAGAATGCGAGCGCGGCATCGACGGCCTTTCCCTCTTCTACACCGACCTTAACCGCTCCGCCTGTGACGTCCGCGAAATTGACAAAATGGGCCGCAAGGCCGTCGATTCAAACGAGGTTTTCATCGACAACCTGAAAGTGGATGCCGAAGACCTGATCGGTGAGGAAGGCAAGGGGTTCCGTTACATCCTGCACTCCATGAATCCAGAGCGAATTCTGGTCGGCGCAGAGGCAATCGGCATCGGCATGGAGGCGCTCCACCGGGCGTCCGAGTATGCCAAGGACCGGGTCGTATTCGGCCGGCCCATCGGCCAAAACCAAGCGATCCAGCATCCCCTCGCAGAGAGTTGGGCACAATTGCAGGCGGCCTGGATGATGTGCATGAAAGCAGCCAGCCTCTTTGACGCTGGCGAACCTTGCGGTGCAGAAGCCAACGCGGCCAAATACCTGAGCTCAGAGGCTGGCTTCACCGCCTGCGAAAGGGCTGTCATGACCCACGGCGGCATGGGCTACGCCAAGGAGTTTCACGTGGAGCGACTTATGCGTGAGGTCATGATCAACCGCATCGCGCCGGTTTCTCAGCAGATGGTCCTCAATTTCATCTCAGAACGGGTCCTGGGCTTACCGAAATCCTATTGATTTCGCCATGTTGGGTGGCGCATGTTAGAGGTGTCTCTGGCACACACGCGTGAAAAGAATGAGAGAAATTGCCTCAAATAAAGCAGGCTAACGCCATCCTCCGGGACACCTTTGGATACGATCGGTTCCGCCCGGGCCAAGAAGAGATCATCGCCACAATCCTAGACGGCACCAGCATCCTTGCCGTCATGCCAACAGGATCGGGAAAATCTCTGTGTTTTCAAATTCCTGCCTTGATCATGGACGGCCTGACCGTGGTTGTGTCGCCACTGGTGGCATTGATGGAAGATCAGGTCGCAGCTCTGCGCCTGGCCGGTGTCCCCGCGGAGACGATCAATTCATCCCGGGCTTATGAGAACAACGCCGACAGCTGGCGCCGAGTCGCCGCCGGCGCCAGCCCGATCCTCTACATTTCCCCGGAACGGTTGATGACCGAACGCATGCTGACGGCCCTGTCAAAGTTGCCGTTGCGGCTGTTCGCGATTGACGAAGCGCATTGCATTTCCCGTTGGGGCCCGGCGTTCCGCCCCGAGTACCAGGACCTTCAGCACCTGACGGAACGCTTCCCCAAGGTCCCGGTGGCGGCTATGACGGCCACCGCCGACAACTCGACCCGCGCCGATATCGCCCAACGCCTGTTCGGCGAAAAGGGCCGGACTTTTGTCTCCGGCTTCGACCGGCCGAACATTCGCATTGGCGTGACGCTCCGTAAAAATTGGAAACGTCAGCTCCTGGATTTCGTCGCCGCCCACCACGGGGCCAGCGGCATCGTCTATTGCTTGTCACGGCGCAAGACGGAGGAAGTGGCAACCTACCTGTCCGAGAATGGAATTACCGCTCTATCCTATCACGCTGGCATGCACGCGGACGACCGCAACCGGAACCAGGACCGATTCATGACAGAACCGAGTTTGGTCATGGTAGCCACAATTGCCTTCGGCATGGGGATCGACAAACCAGATGTACGCTACGTGTTCCATGCGAACCTTCCTGGCAACATGGAAGCCTATTATCAGGAAATCGGCCGTGCCGGTCGGGACAGAGCGCCGGCTGAGGCCATGATGCTCTACGGTCTGGATGACATTCGCATGCGCCGCATGTTCATCGATGAAGAGGACACTGACACGGATCACAAGCGGCGCGAACACAAACGCTTGGACGCTATGATCGCCTTCTGCGAAGCGCCGGCCTGCCGCCGCCGCGCGCTTCTCGCCTATTTTGGCGAGGATACGGACCCATGCGGCAACTGCGACACCTGCCTCGATCCGCCGGACCTTGCCGACGGAACTGAACAGGCCGAACAGGTCATCACCACCTGCCGAGCGACAGGCCAGGTCTTCGGCCAAGCCCACCTGATTGACATTCTGCGCGGCGCGGACACGGAAAAGGTGCGCAAGTTCGACCACGACCAGCTACCGACCCACGGTATCGGCACAGCGTTAAGTAAGGACGCCTGGCGGTCCCTGATCCGACAGATGGTCTCAACTGGGTTATTGGATTTGGATATCCAGGGCCACGGAGGCCTCAGCGTCACAGCCAAGGGCACGGCCATCACCGACGGTCACGAACGTTTCGAATACCGTGTAGAGAGCGCCAAACCAAGCGCGCACGCCAAACGGCCGGCCCCGGCCGCCGCGGACTTGGACGACGCCGAGAGCAAATTGTTCCTCGTCCTGAAGGCGCTGCGTCTACGCCTCGCGCACGCCCAACGCGTGCCGCCTTATGTGATCTTTCCCGATAAGGCCCTAGCCGACATGGCGCGGCGTCAGCCGCGCACCCCCGATGACTTCGCCCAAATTCACGGTGTAGGAAAAGCAAAGGTGGAGAAGTTTGCCAGCCCATTCCTTCAAGAGATCGCCGGTTTCCTGGGCGACACATCGGACGCCTGAAAACTGATCGTCGCTCGGCACTACACCCTTTCCAAGCGATCATGTCGGCATCATAATCAGTTTGGATAGATCTTCCCGCAATATAGCTAGTTCAGCCCCTTTTCGCCCATAGCTAAGAACTTTTCCCGACGTTGCGCCTTCAGGTCCATCTCTCCGTTCATGACCAGATCGGATAACGCCGCGTCAACGGCCTCCGCCAAGCGGTCCATGGTAACGCCCGGCTCGCGATGGGCACCGCCCATGGGTTCGTTAACAATGCTATCGATGACGCCCAACTCCAAAAGATCTTGCGCCGTTAACCGAAGCGCAGCGGCTGCATCCTTCGCCATCTCACCGCTACGCCAGAGGATCGAGGCGCAGCCTTCCGGCGAAATCACCGAGTAGATGGCATGTTCCAGCATCAGCACCTTGTTGGCCGTCGCCAGCGCAATGGCGCCACCGGACCCGCCCTCGCCGATGATAACGCTGATCAGCGGTACATTCAGGGAAAGACAAGTCTCGATGGACCGCGCTATGGCCTCAGCTTGGCCGCGGGCCTCCGCATCGACGCCCGGATAGGCGCCCGGCGTATCAACCAAGGTAATGACCGGCAGGTTAAACCGTTCGGCCATGTTCATGAGCCGTATGGCCTTGCGATACCCTTCGGGCTTGGCCATGCCGAAGTTGTGGCGAACCCGACCCTCCGTATCCGCGCCTTTCTCCGTCCCGATCACTATTACCGTGCGGCCGCGGAACCGGCCAATGCCACTGACAACGGCTTGATCATCGGCAAAGGCCCGATCGCCGGCAAGGGGCGTGAACCCCTCGATCCATGCGTTGATATAGTCCACCGCATGCGGTCGGTTGTGATGGCGCGCGACCTGTGTCTTCTGCCACGGAGTGAGCTTCGAATAGGTTTGCTGAAGCAGCTTGTCGACCTTGGCCTGCAGCTTGCCAACTTCATCGACGATATTGACGTCCCCGGATCCACTCAGGTGCCGGAGTTCCTCAATTTTTCCTTCCAACTCGGCAATCGGCTTTTCAAAATCGAGATAGTTATGCATGAGCCCTTAACTAGCATGCCATTTCGGAATTGGCACGTCTGATCGGTAGCCGTTAGCTGCGTCGTCGCCACAATCGTGATTCGTCGACATGTAAATACCAATAAATGCCCCATGGGATTTCCAACACGCGTGGCATATCATCGACGATATTGACTTAAGAGAAAAAAGTCGATTTCCACCGAAAGTTTTATCATCCTAAAGAGACGATCCGTCTCCGGAGATTACTGCGCTACAGGACTATGCTAGAATTATATCAAACGGCACGGCAGGTGCGAAAGCCACTGAATACGTTCCAACGATCAGGGCGAAAATAATTTCGGTATGTGCCATGCATCATGCGCCCCCGGGTCGTCCAGGCGCCACCGCGCAGGACCTTAGTGTTGCCAAACAAATCCTTGGAATATTCCTGATAGCTGTCGGGTGCAAAATCCGGGAACGGTTGGAAGGTATCTGCCGTCCATTCCCAAACATTGCCAAGCATCTGACGGCAACCAAACGCACTGTCACCGTCCGGAAGAGCGCCCACGTCAATACTGCCTAACGCCCTGGCGTCCAGGTTGGCGCAGTTCGGTGTCGGTGGCGTGTGACCCCAAGGATAGGGCCGCTTCGTGGCGGCAAGGGATCCGTCGGCGGCGAGCGTTCCCAAGGCCGCAACCTCCCACTCCAGTTCCGTTGGCAGCCGCTCCCCTGCCCAGCGGCAATAGGCGCTGGCCTCGTACCAAGAGACGTGGATCACCGGCTCATTTTCCGGCAGAACGATATCATGTTCGAACCGGCGCATGCGCCACCTGCCGCGCCCATTCTTAACCCAATAGCCAGGGTGATCGATGCCGCGCATGTTACGCCACGCCTTACCGACGTCACACCAATACGCATCGTTTGCATAACCGTCGGCTGCGACGAATTCCGCAAATTCTGCGTTCGTAACCGGTGCGCGGGCAATCGCAAAGGGCGCGACTGTGACGTCATGGGCGTACTTCTCATTATCGAATAGGAATGGCGCGTCTTTCTCAGCCCCCATTCGGAACTTTCCGCCCGGGATTTCGACGTATCCGGGCCACGGTCCCGCGGCGCGTTCGGCGGCCACATCCTCGGCCATGACCAGTTTTGGCGTCGGGTAAGCCAAAGTCTGTCGCGCCCACAAAAAAGCCTCGGTGTGCATGTCCTCGTGGAAAACGCCGAACTGGTATATGAAGCTGTCCACTTCCGAGGCCAGGGTATCGTGGCTGATGGTGCCCAACCGGTCCACTAAGCGGTCCATCACGCCCTGCATGTAGTCCAAGGTCTCTTCCAGGCTCAATAACGGCAGGTCCCACCGGGTATCGTGGACAACGGCGATGGAGTCATACAATTCGTCCGCCCGCGCACCAAGCAAGCTCTTCTCACCGTCCAGCGAGCGCGAGATGAAGTATTCGTACCAATAGGCAACGTGGCCAATCTCCCAACGGAGCGGGTTCACAGTCCGGATTTTTGGGCCCATGAGCTGATCAGCGCTCAAACCGTCAACCAATTCCATGGTCCGCTGACGAGCATCTTGCATCATGGCCGTCAACTGTGCGGTATTTACCTGAGCCGTCATAAACCGTCCTTATTGCCAATCGGGGAAAACCAAGTCTTTTGAAAATTAGCCTGATCACACCCGCTAAGAAACACTCGAAAAACGGAAATCGTGCCTCGGCGGTTCGGTGGGCTGGTTTCTTAAGCGAACAGGGCCATCGCGTTCGCATAGACATGCATTACGACGATGAACCCACGGATCTGATGATCGCACTCCACGCCTGGCATAGCGCGTCCAGCGTCGCGCGTTATCGCGCGCGTTATCCGAAGGGGCCTCTCATCGTAGCGCTGGGCGGCACCGACGTGAACACGTTCATGAAAACAAACCCCGCTGTTACCGAAGGCACCATGGACAAGGCCCACGCGCTCGTGTGTCTGCACGACCTCATCGCGGATGCCCTGCCTCACCGGTTCCACAATAAGCTACATGTCGTCAAGCAATCAGCCTTGCCGCTTCCCTGGCCCCGCCAGCCATCAGTCCGGCACTTCGATGTCTGCGTAGTCGGCCATTTGCGCGATGAGAAAGATCCGTTTCGCACGGCTCTAGCGGCGCGTCAGGTGCCAAAAGATTCGCGTCTACGCGTCGTCCATCTAGGCAAGGCCCACAAGCCCGCGTGGGCAAAGCAGGCAGCCGCCGAGATGAAGCGGAACCCGCGCTATCTTTGGAAAGGAGAGGTGCCGGCCTGGCGCGTCCGACGCGAGTACGCCCGCACGCAGCTTATGGTAATCAGTTCCAACCAGGAAGGCGGAGCCAATGTGGTCTCCGAAGCGTTGGTTGCTGGCGTGCCAGTGATCGCTTCTGATATTCCCGGTAATATTGGCCTCTTGGGCCAGGACTACCCCGGTTACTATTCGGTTGGCGACGAGACGGCCCTAGCCGATCTTCTTCATCGGGCTGAGACGAGCCCTAAATTCTTGAAGGGCCTCGTCCAACATGGCTGCCAGCTCCGAGAGAATTTTCTGCCCCACCAAGAAGCGGCCGGCTGGCAACGCG
>CAJWVP010000050.1 GCA_913048145.1 uncultured Rhodospirillaceae bacterium | reverse complement strand
AGCCTCCAATCAAAAGACAAATAGCAGAGGTGAAAAGGGCTTGCCCAAACAAGAGTTAGCCTCTTTGGAGAGGGTATCAAGGCTCTGCGCAAAAATTCTTACCCATCGCCTTACGCGCCAATATCTCATGCACAGGTAGCGATGCGACCCGACCGCTAGGCGTTGCAGTTTTGACCCACTATGATTATGTGAGATTTGGGTTTGATCTACATCGCAACCTCAGCGGTCTATTGGCTGTATGATCTCCGCCAATCGAATCCTCACCGCGATGGCGGGAAATGGAATGAACGGAAACATGGATTACGAGTCTTTCTTCAAGCAATCGGTTGACACCATCAAAAACGAGGGCCGCTACAGAGTCTTCGCCAACCTGGAACGCCAAGCGGGTAATTACCCGCACGCCATCAACCGCCGCGCGGACGCTACCGAAAACGTAGTCGTTTGGTGTTCGAACGACTATTTAGGTCAAAGCCAGAATCCGGTTGTTCGCGAGGCCCTGGTCGAGGCAGCCCAACAATTCGGATGCGGGTCGGGGGGAACGCGGAACATTTCCGGCACCACGCACCTGCACGTCATCCTGGAAGAGGAACTGGCGCAGCTTCACAACAAGGAAGCCGCACTCTTGTTCACGTCGGGCTATGTCTCCAATGATGCGGCCATTTCAACCATCGCCAAGCTGGTTCCCAATTGCGTCATCCTGTCGGACGAATGGAACCATGCGTCGATGATCGCCGGGGTTCGCAATTCTGGATGTGAGAAACTCATTTATCGCCATTGCGATATGACCCACCTGGAGGAATTACTGCAGGGGGTAGATTCGGATCGATCGAAACTAATTGTTTTCGAATCAGTCTATTCCATGGACGGCGACATCTCGCCGATCGGTGAAATTTGCGACCTGGCCGATAAGTACGGCGCCATGACCTATATTGATGAGGTGCACGCGGTCGGCCTGTACGGCGAGACGGGTGGCGGCATATCCGAATGCGACGGGCTGGCGGACCGCCTGACCGTCATTGAAGGGACCCTGGCAAAGGGGTTCGGCATGGTCGGCGGCTATATTGCAGCATCGAACGCGCTGGTTGACGCCATCCGGTCCAACGCGCCGGGGTTCATATTCACGACGACGTTACCGCCGCCGGTGATCGGTGGCGCGATAGCATCCGTGCGCTATGTGCGCGAACACAACGAACTGCGCATCAAACACCAAGAACGCGCCGCCACCCTCAAAAGGATGGTCGCGGATGCGGGCCTACCCTTGATGGACTCCGTCACCCATATCGTGCCGGTGATGGTTGGCGATCCGGTGCTGTGCAAACGCGCCACAGATATGCTGCTGGAAGACTACAATATCTATATCCAGCCCATCAATTATCCAACCGTGCCCAAGGGCACCGAGCGGTTGCGGATCACGCCAACGCCATTCCATTCGGATGAACTGATGGAAGACCTCGTCCGCGCCCTGGTCGAAGTCTGGCAGCGCCTGGAATTAAAACAGGCCGCGTGATCCAGGACTTGCACACCGTATCAAACCTGCCCACTTCTTCGGCGTCGCGATAAACTTCTCAATGTTAAGAGACTTTTACCCCATGAACCTACGCGCCTTGGTTTTAGCCGCAGCGGCAACCGGAACCATGATCTCCAGCGGCGCGGATGCCGCGGATGTCAAAAAGGGAAAGAAGGTATATCGCAAGTGTGTTGCCTGCCATTCGATAAAAAAAGGCGCACGGCACAAGATCGGTCCCAATCTGTTTGGCATCGTCGGCAGCCCGTCCGGCAACGCCCTCGGCTACACGTATTCGAAAGCCATGAAGATGGCGAACCTGACTTGGGATGAGGCGACCCTCGATGTGTTCATAAAGAAGCCTAAGAAACTGATTAAAAAGACTAAGATGTCCTTTCCGGGCATTCGCAAGAATGACCAGCGTGCCAACCTGATCGCGTATCTTAAGACCCTTACGGACTAACTGTTTGTGCGTCCATCCAAGGTCAGGCCGGTTGTGGCGCCAAAGCCCAAATCATCCCGCCGATGATCCAAAAAACATCATGCAGCCAGGCGTCACGGCAACGATGTGCCCGGCCAGTGCTAAGATGCGGTTCGTCAATGGATACTGTCTTCTAGGGAATGCTGGTCCAGACAGCTAGAAACAGCGACCACTGCCAATCTAATGCGCCCTTGCCACGGGTAAAAAGTATCGGCAACAAAAACATGCCGTAGACCGCAGCGCGACGATATTATATGGGCCCAATGACTGACTGTCCTCTGGGCACGACGCCACAAGCCACGCTTCCTAGCGGGCGGGAGATCAGGGTGCTCAGCATTTGCCGTCGAAAGAACATTGCCGAATTATACCGGCCCTAACGCCCGCGTCTCCTGTCATAGTCGTGAACGACACGTTAGCGCGGCGGTACCGCTCCCTGCCGTTGCTGCTCCAGACGCGCGATCTGGCGACGGTGCACTTCGTCCGGACCATCGGCGAAGCGGAGCGCGCGCATGCGCGACCACATATAGGATAGCGGGAACTCCTGGCTCATAGCGCCGCCGCCGTGCACCTGCATGGCCCGGTCGATGACCTCCAACGCCATGTTTGGCGCGGCCACTTTGATCATGGCGATCTCCTGCCGGGCTTCCTTATTACCTACCTTGTCCATGCGATCGGCAGCCTTCAGCGTCAAAAGCCGGCACATGTCGATCTCGATCCGGGATTGGGCGATACGCTCCTGGGTGACACCGCGCGCGCCCACAGCCTTGCCCCAAGTAACCCGCTCGGCGCCGCGCTGGCACATCATCTCAAGCGCCCGTTCGGCGACGCCGATGATCCGCATGCAGTGATGGATACGCCCGGGCCCCAGACGACCCTGCGCGATCTCGAAACCACGTCCCTCGCCCAACAACATGTTCGACGCCGGCACCCGCACGTTGTCGAAAATCACCTCACCATGGCCGTGCGGCGCGTCGTCGAAGCCCATGACGTTGAGCATGCGTGTCACCGTGATGCCCGGCGTGTCGCGCGGCACCAGGATCATGGATTGCTGATTATAGGTCGGCGCGTCCGGGTCGGTCTTGCCCATCACGATCAGGATCTTACAGTGCGGATCGCCGATACCCGACGTCCACCACTTATGGCCGTTGATCACGTATTCGTCGCCATCGCGGACGATAGAAGTCTCGATATTGGTGGCGTCGGATGAGGCAACCTTCGGTTCAGTCATAGCAAAGGCGGAACGGATTTCCCCTTCCAGAAGTGGCATCAGCCACTGTTCTTTTTGCTCGGGCGTACCGTAACGTTCGATCGTTTCCATGTTACCCGTGTCCGGGGCCGAACAGTTGAAGACCTCCGGCGCCCAATGGATGCGGCCCATGACCTCGCACAGGGGGGCGTATTCCAGGTTGCTCAGCCCGGCGCCCAGGTCGCTCCCGGGCAGGAACAAGTTCCACAAACCCTCGGCCTTTGCCTTGACCTTCAGCTCCTCCATGATCGGGGGCATCTGCCAGCGGGTTTCACTTGCATCCAACTGGTCGTAGTAGACCATCTCGTTGGGCTCGACGTGTTCAACCATGAAGACGCGGACGCGGTCCAGAAGCTCTTGGGTTTTTTCCGAATGGTCGAAGTTCATGTCTGTCCGCTCCGTTCAGTCCAGGCGTTCGAAAAGTTTCATCCAGGTACGCGCGCGCGGCTCCAGCGATGAGATGTAGATATGTTCGTCCAATTGGTGCGCGCCGTAACCGTCAGCCCCCAAGCCATCCAAGGTGGGGGCGCCCTCGGCCGCGGTCAGATTGCCGTCCGATCCGCCGCCTGTACGGCTTGTGTACTGAAGGTCCAACCCGTGTTCCAAACTGAAAGCGCGGGCTTTCTGGAAAAGATCGAGGATGGCGTCTGTGATGTTCATGGGTGGGCGCATGATCGATCCCGTGACCGTGAGTTTCACGTCCGGATTAAAGGGTTTAAGGCCCAGAATGCATTCTTCAAACTCCTGGCCATCCTCTAGTCGCTCGAACCGGTTGTCCACCTCCAGCTGGCAGTGCTGGGGAACTACGTTAACGCCGGTGCCGCCGGAGATGAGGCCCGCGTTGAAGGTGATGCCGCGATCATAGTCGGTCCAGGATTCGATTTCACAGATGTGCTTCGCGATCTCCTTGATCGCGCTGCGTCCATATTTGTGCTTGGAGCCGGAATGCGCCGGCCGGCCCTCGGCGGCGATCTTGTAGCGGGCGCTACCTTTGCGCTCAACCACAACTTTACCGCCGTCGCGGGCTGGTTCCGTCACTAAGACGTACTTGGCCTTACGCGCCTCCTCGGCGATATATTTGCGCGAATAAGGACTACCGCGCTCCTCTTCCGGGATGTACATGAAAGTAACCGGAAGGATGGGCTCCCCCCCTTCCTCCAACAACCGCTTGAAGGCGTAATAGGCGATGTAGGCGCCAGCCTTCATATCGTAGGTCCCGGGGCCGAACAGATTGTCGCCCTCGATGCGGATAGGGTTACCGCTTTCCTTGGTGCCGATGGGATGCACCGTGTCGATATGCGAGACGACCAAGATGCCCTTGTTGGCCCGGGCCGAGCCCGGCGCGCGACCCCGGATCAGATCGCCCCAACCATCCTCGCCAGGCGTGCGTTCCGTTTCCAGTCCGACGACTTCGAATTCGGATTCCACGTGATCGACCATACGGTTGACAGCGTCGGTATCCAAGGATGGGCTTTCAATGCTGATCCAATCGATGACACCCTGCACCAATTTGTCGGTGCTCAAATCCGCGCTTGCAGCGATGTCGGTCACGTTGATGCCCCCTCTGCCGATACGGCAGAAGCCAGTTTAGAGAGGCCGATGGTGGGCGGCAAACGGAGGGTGTTTCAAAGGGGGGAGGATCGGTAATTGAAGTGCAAGTTACACGCTACTCCCGTAATTAAACACACTAAAGGCCCCACTGGAACATCACCGGACATTAGATGGAGCCGTTGATCTCCACCAAATTCATCGACGGGTCGTAGACGTACAGTTGCCTCAAACCTGCCATGGCATAGCACCCCGCGTCGCTGTAGATGAGGCCCGCGTCGTCGAGGCGCTTCGCAACGGCGTCCAGGTTGTCTACCTGAATGGCAAAGTGCCCACCGATCGTTGGATTGTGGTCAAGGTTGTTGCGTTTGGCGAAATCCGGTTGCGGGCGGACCACATGAAGGCCCCGGTTGTCGTCATTGCCAAACAGCGCCAACGCCTCCCGATTGCCCGTGATGTCGGCAATCTGACAATCCGGTGGTGCTTGCCATTCCCCTTCTGTAAGACCGATCAGGCTGGCATAAAATTCGGACGCCGTGGCAACGCGATGTGCGTCGATATTAATGTGATGCAGGTGCCAGCCTTCCTGTTCGATCCGCTTAGCGTGGGCCTCGCCGTTGGCCGGTCCCGGGCCGCCAGTTTCATCGACGATCGCATTGATCTCGACCAAATTGTAAAAAGGATCCCAAACATAGAGCTGGCGGACCCCAGCCATCGCATAGGTGCCAGCGTCGGATACTACGTGACCGGCCGTTTGCAGCCGTTGTTTCACAGCCTCCGCGTCCGGAACGTTGATAGCGAAATGTCCACCAACCGTTGGATTGTGGGCAAGTCCATGACGCTGCTGAAAGGCCGCGTCGGGGTGCACGATGTGAATGCCGCGATTATAGGTTCCGAATACAGCAAGTTGGTCGGCCCCCAGCCCTAGTTCGGCGCCTTCGGGATAATTCCATTCCCCCTGTTTCAAACCCAAGACGTCTCGGTAAAACGCCACTGATTGTGGCACATCATGGGCTTCAATATTGACATGATGAATAAACCAGCCCATCGCGCAAACCTCCTAAGTCTTTTTCGCATTTTAGCCGATTACATATGCCTCCGGAAATCATCGGCGGCAAGGAGACACATCCAAGGATCATCTGAAACCATTAACAGAGCCAAAGCATCGTGAAGGTCGAACTGGTCGTGGTTCCAATTGGGTCAGCCGCTTATTAATGGTCACGGCAGCACAAGATCGAACCCCTGATTTTCAGTAAACTGATTGAATATTGGACATGAAGACGAATGGTATCATCGGTTAGGGTCAGTTTTAGAAGTCAGCAACCCAGCCGCAAGCCTTCATTACCTGTGGCGGAGCGGGCTTCGGCCAAGCCACAACTCTTTGGCGCTATGCGCGCGCCGTTTCTAGCCAATTCGCTTGCGCCAGTGGCGCGCTGCGATCCAATCCATGAGTTCGGATTTATCAAGCTTCTCTCCAACCGAAGCCATGACTGAACGCCAAACAAGCGCCAGCATGCACGACAGTATTGGCGGACCATCCCAGTGAGTATGGGCTGCGATGGCAGGTAGGGTGGGCATGCCCGTGCCCAGCATGACGACGGCCTCAGCGCCACAGTCCTTGACGCTGGCAAGCCCGACGCCAGCGGCATCGGCGGCCAAGGCATAGATAGGATGAAAACTTTCGCTGTCCTCAAAGGCACTAACGACGCGAACGACCTCTAGATCGCGGGATTGCCAATACCGGACACTCTCGTCGGTAAGGACGGGGGGATATGGCGAAATTAGGGCGATACGCCTTGCGTTCAGAACCTCCAGCGCGTCACAGACTGCGAGCGCGGCAGTAACCAGAGGTAATCCCCGCGATATCATCACACGCTCAACAAGTTCGTCTTCCGCTGATTTGCCGATCAGGTACGATGCGCCTGTGGTTGCCAATGCGACAGCGTGGAGCGGCGCATTAGCGAACTGTGCGATATGATCTTCGATGCTGTCAGAATAATCGACCAGACGTGCTTCAATTGATTCCTTAAGGCTGGTCATCCGCGCGTTTATGAAAGCATGCCCCTGGGGGCAAAGGATCGAGTATTCCGGCTCCACAGTTGTGTTCGCCTGGGGCGTCAATACACCAATTAGACCTTTCCGCGCGTAGGCGACTGTTTGGTGATCGCTCATGTGTGGCTCCAGGCCGGGCCTGGCCCAAACTGGTTACGGGCCAGCGTCATACGGCATTCGAAGAAGTTGGGACTATAGAGGCTGAGCTGATGAAGGAGAAGAGGCTAACCTGATGAAGGAGAGTTTGTGAGCGGAGTCGTAGACTGTTCTGCGCAGCTTGTTCATCGGCCGACGGAAACGTTAAGGGCTTATGCTGCTTCGGAGTCAGCCTAGGACCTATTCTGCTCGTTCGACAATAATCACCTTGAACTCCAAAATCCAGACCATTGGCCGGCCGCACAAGGCTTCGATATTGACGAGATGAGCACGTTCTTCAGGGTACATAAAGGATCGTAAACGAAAACGGATCACTGTTAGCGCTTCGCTGCCGGGTAATCTTCAAGGACACGTCATAAGCCCCACATCCAACGCCTTTATATATGAAAATAGTAGGAATATAGAGGTTTTGAATACAACGACTTAAGACAAATTTATCCTAAATAATTGATTTTGATGGTGGAGCCGAGGGGAATCGAACCCCTGACCTCGTCATTGCGAACGACGCGCTCTCCCAACTGAGCTACGGCCCCGTCCATCAACGTCGCCCTCGGGGCACCCCCGAAATCGGGCCGGATAATGGTTCCGCCCACGCCAACTGTCAAGGACGACGCGCACTTCCCAGCGACGCTTGCGCGCGGCCCATGGCGCGATTAGTTTAAAGGACTTACTAAACTGATTGGTAGCGCTGCTATGGAAGTCATTCTCGGCCCTTTTCTACGAGTGGTCCTGATCGCCATCGATCTTTATATGTGGGTCGTGGTGATCGGTGTGGTGCTGAGCTGGCTGGTCGCCTTTAACGTTATCAATACCTCGAATAAGTTCGTCTACATGATTGGCGATTTCTGCCATCGGGCCACTGAACCAATCCTCGGGCCGATCCGTCGCCGCCTGCCCAACCTGGGTGGATTGGACATTTCTCCGCTTGTTGTCATCCTGGCTCTAGTCTGGATTGAGATCACGATCAACGACCTGATAAACAAGCTCTACCGTGGCCTTGGCTAAGGCGCCGCGTCTTTCTTCACCCGCAGGCTGCGGCATCCACATCCGCTTAAAGCCCAAGGGTCCGCAACGCGGACCTGAAATCAGCCGTAATGCCACTTCCCAAAAAGGACGAGGGCAGCCCCTAGGGGGGGGACGTAGCCTATGATAAGGCCGCCAACGTCGCCGGCGGGCTCAATCCCACGGTAGGCTCTGCCGCAGATAACGCTCGTTCTTTATTCGTCTAGCCAAATGCGTCCATAATGTGCTCGAAAGGATGGCCGTGATGAACAATGCCGATGTGCCGAATAACCTGCTGCCCGTGACCTGTCTCGTGTGTGGGGAAAGCCAGAACACCATGGTCGGTGGGTTCGATGCCAACGGCTTGCCCGCCGGCAAAGTCAATTGCATGGTCTGTCGCCATGAATTTCAGCCCGATGCCTACATTCGCGCCCTGGAGCTTCGCCGACAGGAATTCGCAGGCCTTACCGGACCCAGCGCGCTTTGACATGCTGTGGACCAGCGCGTGCGTCGATTGTGTTTCCGAAGCTGACCTCAAGGCCGCCCCATGACGGTGCCGTTCGTCACCAACCGCCGAGAGGTCAAATACCTCGTCGGCACCGCCGAGGCGGAAGAATTCAAGTCCCGGGTGGCGGACCTCTTCGTTCGGGACTCCCATGACGACGGCGGTGGCTATCTCAACCACTCCGTCTACTTCGACAGCCCCGACCTGACATTCTTCAGGCAGAAGATCGAGGGAACGCCAACCCAAAGCAAACCGCGCTTGCGAACGTACAGACCATCGCTGGATACACCGCCCAGCGCCATATTCCTAGAATTCAAACACCGCGACTCTGATATCATCACCAAGGAACGCACGGCGCTCAACGCAGATCAGGCTGAACGCCTCCTGCGGGGAGACCCAGTTGCCCCCCCCGATGATGAAATCATCGAGAAGTTCGCAACCCTGCGCGAACGCATGTCGTTGATGAACTGCGTGAGTATTCTCTATCACCGCACCGCCTTCGCCAGCACCGATCAGCCGGGTCTGCGGATCACCTTCGACTGCAGGCTGCAGTATTCCGGTTCCTTCGATCTCACCCCGCCCTTGGCCACACTCAAGCCCATTGAACCAGCCGACCGGGCGGTAATCGAACTCAAATTCAGCGGCGACCTTCCGGCCCGGATCACAAATACGGCGGCAGAGCTTGGGTTTCAGCCGTCGGCCTATTCCAAGTACGCCAATGGGGTCCAACGCGCGCATCTGCACGGCCCGCCAGTGACGCCTTGAGCCTTCCTACCTGGGGTGCTAAATCCCGTCGCGTCATGAGCTCCGATTTGCCCCATATCCGCAACTTCGCCATCATCGCGCATATTGATCACGGTAAGTCCACCCTGGCTGACCGCATGATCCAGTTGTGCGGTGGCTTGAGTGTGCGCGAAATGAAGGAGCAAGTGCTCGATTCCATGGATATCGAGCGCGAGCGCGGCATCACTATCAAAGCTCAAACCGTGCGCCTCGAATACAAGGCGAAGGACGGGGAGACCTATATCCTAAACCTAATGGATACGCCGGGACACGTGGACTTCACCTATGAGGTTAGCAGGTCGCTGGCCGCTTGTGAGGGATCGCTTCTGGTGGTCGACGCCACCCAGGGCGTCGAGGCGCAGACCCTGGCCAATGTCTACTTGGCCGTCGACAATGATCACGAGATCATTCCTGTGCTCAACAAGATCGACCTGCCCGCCGCCGAACCAGATCACATCAGAGCGCAGATCGAGGAAGTGGTGGGCATCGATACCACCGATGCGCTAGAGATTTCCGCAAAGACGGGGCAAGGCGTTGAGTTGGTCCTGGACGCCTTAGTGAAACGCCTGCCCGCACCGTCCAAAGGCAATCCGGACGCACCCTTGAAGGCGCTCCTGGTGGACAGCTGGTACGATCCGTACCTAGGCGTCATGATCCTGGTCCGGGTTCGCGACGGTGTCCTCAAGAAAGGGATGAAGATCCGCATGATGGCCACCGGCGCAGCGCACCAGGTCGAGCGCGTCGGCTACTTCACGCCCAAGGCCGAAATGGCCAACCAACTGGGCCCCGGCGAAGTAGGTTTCATCACCGCCGCCATCAAGACCGTTGCGGACACGTCGGTGGGGGACACCATCACCGACGACAAACGGCCGGCGGAGGAGCCACTGTCAGGCTTCGTGCCCTCCGTGCCGGTCGTCTTTTGCGGTCTGTTTCCTGTTGATACGGGGCAGTACGAGGACCTTCGCGACAGCCTCGACAAGCTACACCTGAACGACGCTAGCTTCCATTTCGAGGCGGAGACCTCTGCGGCCCTGGGTCTTGGTTTCCGTTGCGGATTCCTAGGCCTCCTGCACCTGGAGATCGTCCAGGAACGCCTGGAGCGAGAGTTCGACCTGGACTTGATCACTACGGCGCCCAGCGTTGTCTACCGCATTCACAAGAACGACGGCACGCTGCTGGAACTTCACAACCCCGTCGACATGCCGGACCCAACCCAGGTCGATTACATCGAAGAGCCTTGGATTAAGGCCACAGTCATGGTGCCGGACGAATACCTGGGCTCGGTCCTGCAGTTATGCGAGGAACGGCGTGGCGAGCAAATGGAACTTACCTATGTCGGCAACCGGGCCATGGCCATCTATCGACTTCCCTTAAACGAGGTGGTCTTCGACTTCTACGACCGTCTGAAATCCGTTTCGCGCGGATACGCCAGCTTCGATTACGAGTTGCTGGACTATACCCAGAGCGATCTGGTCAAGGTCTCCATCCTGGTCAACCAGGAACCGGTGGACGCGCTGAGCTTCATCGTTCACGAGAGCCACGCCGAAAGCCGCGGCCGCGCCATCTGCGACAAGCTTAAGGACCTGATCCCCCGCCAACTATTCAAGATCGCCGTGCAGGCGGCCATAGGCGGCAAGGTCATTGCCCGAACCACGGTGGGCGCCATGCGCAAGGACGTGACCGCGAAGTGCTACGGTGGCGATATCACCCGGAAGAAGAAGCTTCTGGAAAAACAGAAGAAGGGGAAAAAGAAGATGCGCCAATTCGGCAACGTGGAAATTCCCCAATCCGCCTTCCTGGCCGCGCTTAAGACCAGCGAATAGCCGATACGTACTGTGGTCCGAGGAAATTCAGAAAGTCAAATCACCGTGATTTTCAGGTGAACTCCCGCTTGAAGTCGGGCGTTGGCTTCGCTAGGTTGCGCCGTCTTACGGAGGGGTGGCCGAGTGGCTGAAGGCGCACGCTTGGAAAGCGTGTATACGGGAAACCGTATCGAGGGTTCGAATCCCTCTCTCTCCGCCATTAATTTAACCCAATAGGTCATCAACCGCCGGAATTCAAGGAAACTTAAAATATAGTCATAAGTTTTAAAGCAAGGAAAATAAGACTCATATTGCACACATAAATACTTATAATGCTTTATAAAACGAGTTCATTATGAGTCGTTAAACCGCTTTTCTAGTGTCGGTAGACTCACGAAATGGTAAAAGTGCGTAATTCAAAACGAATATGATTCGTTTTGATTTTTTATTAATAAAAAAAGGGGGATAACATGAAAGCAATCTCAGGATTAACTTCAATGTTTGACAGCTTAACAAAAGTAGTAGTTTCATTACTTGCGTTAGGTATCGCTGTAAGTCTATTAGGTGGAAATGTTCCATTTGTAGGTGAAATAGCTGGTAACATTATAAGTCTAGTACAATCTTTAGGTGATGCAGGAATAGTTGGATTAATCGCAGCTATTATCATCCTAAACTTGTTTAAGTAATAAACAACTAAAGCTACTTCCCTCGAATTAGCTTTTTATATAGCCGCCCTAAGTTTATAATTA
>CAJWVP010000049.1 GCA_913048145.1 uncultured Rhodospirillaceae bacterium | reverse complement strand
GAGGTCAGGTCCAGAAGTGGTTCGCTCTGCAATTCAGAGGGTTGGATACTGATTTTAATTTGAGCGGACATGAACATCCGGAGTTTGATGCTTGGCGCTGGGCGGAACTTACGTCTTTGCCGGGGTTGATTGTGCCTTTCAAGAGGAAGATTTATGAATCCGTGGTTGATGCATTTGCGGAGTTTCCTTTGAAAGTGCAATCCCGATCGTGAGGCACGTTCAGCTTTTCACAGGTTGCGTCGTTTTAATTCTCAGCGCTGAGATAATGGTGCACGAGCCTGTGGTCCTGTTGACCCGCATGGGTATTTTGCCTCTGGTCATCGGTATGGCTGCACTTGCCGTCGGCTCGTCTGCGCTAGAGTTGGTGGTTTCTGTAGATACGAATTTGGTAAAGGCCAAGGGTCTTGCTTTCACCCGGCTTGATCTTTGGCGGGCAAATCGGCCCAATGCCAGAAATTTTAGTTGCGTCGACTTACGGCAGCTAGGCCTGCATCTAAAAGGTTGGCGCCCAACAGGTGATTGGCTAATCATTCCCTCGATGTCGAAAGATGACGGGCCAATGTAAATGACGAGCAAGAGAACGCCCAATCAGAATGCGCTAATCACAGGGGCAGGCCGGCGTATCGGTCGTGCCATCGCCATGAGCCTTGCGGCCACTGGGTGGCATGTGGGAGTGCATTTTTTTCGTTCCTCCGATGTCGCCGAAGCGCTTGTCGACGAAATCCAATCTTCGGGTGGACGGGCTGTCGCCATTGGCGCCGATCTGGGTGCGGGGGGCGCGTCTTCGCGATTGATTGAGGTGGCCGAGGAGCAACTAGGCCCACTTAGCTGTTTGGTGAACAATGCGTCTGTATTCGAGCGGGACACGGTTTCGACAGCGACGCGGGCGACGTGGGATCAGCACATGGATGTCAATCTCCGCGCACCGTTTGAATTGGCTCAGGCCTTCGTTCACCAATTGCCAGATGCCGTGGAGGCCAATATTATCAATATTATCGATCAGAGGGTCTGGAATTTGACTCCGGATTTCACGACCTACACCCTGAGCAAGGCTGGACTATGGGGGTTGACCCAGATTCTGGCAAGGGCGTTGGCCCCGCAGGTGCGCGTCAACGGTGTTGGCCCCGGGCCGACCCTTCAGAGCGTCCATCAATCGGAGGAAGCGTTTACCAATGAATGG
The DNA here is from genome assembly GCA_913048145.1 of uncultured Rhodospirillaceae bacterium. Taxonomy (GTDB): domain Bacteria; phylum Pseudomonadota; class Alphaproteobacteria; order Rhodospirillales; family Casp-alpha2; genus UBA3470. The sequence continues at coordinate 10,855 of CAJWVP010000049.1, read as the reverse complement.
TCCTCCATGCCGCTAAAGCGCCAAGTCTCGCCGGGAGAAATCGCGGCGGCCGTTCGGTTCATCCTAGAGGCGCCAGCGATGACCGGTCAGATGATCGCGATCGACTCTGGCCAGCATATGGGCATGAGCCCGACGCCTCTGGACCTCACTTCCGACGACGTGCCAACGTGACCTTGGTCTGAATTGGGAGGCCTGGAAAATGCCAGCGGACAAAATACCCTCCACCATGCCGGCGCGTATTGCCAACGCGGGTAAGGCCCTTCGGCATGTGTTTATTCGCGATTTTATGGTCGAATGCCTGATCGGCGTCTATGAACATGAGAAACGCAGTCCGCAGCGCGTGCGGATCAATCTAGACCTTGCCGTTGACGAGGGGGAGCACCCCATCATTGACGATATCCTGAACGTCGTTAGTTACGAGACCATGGCGAACGGTATCCTCGCCATCGCCGATGAAGGGCATGTTAATCTGGTTGAGACCCTTGCGGAACGCATCGCCGACATGTGCTTTGATGATCAGCGTGTGGACTCAGTTAGGGTTCGTATCGAGAAACTTGATATTCTTGAAAACGCTGGAAGCGTTGGTGTCGAAATTGAAAGGTTTCGTAAAGTATAAACTAATGAATTTAGAGAATTCGCAGGTCCTACATTGGCGGGTTCATTGCAATCTCAGGCTGGGAGTTTTGCACAGGCGCTTCAAGTCGTCATTTTTGTAGAGCAAATATTTGATCACGTTTTTTGAGATGATTGAATTTTCCGTTTTTTAATATAAATTGTTTGAAAACAATCACTTAAATTCATGCCTAAAAAATAGGCAAATTGCAAAATGTGACGTAATTTCCGTTGCCTAGCGTTTAGTTGGAACCTTTTCAACAAAGTTATTCACAGGAATCGTGGATAGAAGTTCCGTCAAGACATGGTTCGCGCCCGCATCCATTTTATGTTTTGGTTAATTACAATAAATTGGTCCGCGCGAGTGGTGGAGATCGGCCTTGAATAAAGGGCAAACCGAAGACGATCCGATTAAAGATACCGGTACGGACGGCAACGCCCCGGCGACCGGCGTCGCCATCATTGAGACCTATCTGAAAAACCTCTCGGGCAAACCAGGCGTCTACCGGATGCTGAATGCCGACGGTAAGGTTTTGTACGTCGGCAAGGCGAAAAGCCTCAAAAAACGCGTCGCCGCCTACACGCACCCGCTTCGTCAAACGGTGCGCATCAGACGGATGATCAACGAAACCGTAGCCATGGAATTTCTCACAACCCACACCGAGGCGGAAGCTTTGCTGTTGGAATCGAACCTAATTAAGCGCTATGCGCCGCGTTACAACATCCTTCTGCGCGACGACAAATCGTTTCCCTTCATCCTGGTCACTAAGGGTCATCCGTATCCGCAAATTATGAAGTATCGTGGCGCACAGTCGCGTCCCGGGGACTACTTTGGTCCGTTCGCATCCGTTTGGGCAGTCAATGATACCCTAGCCGTCCTCCAGCGCGCGTTCCTGCTCCGAACATGCACGGATTCGGTGTTTACCAATCGGACGCGTCCCTGTCTGCTGCATCAGATTAAGCGCTGTTCCGCTCCATGTGTTGATCTGATCAGCGAGGCGGATTACCGCGAATCGGTTGAACAAGCGCAGCTATTTCTGTCCGGCGACAGTCAGCAGATCCAGCGTCGCTTCGCCGCTGTCATGCAGGAAGCCAGCGACAATCTGGAATTTGAGCTGGCTGGGCAGTACCGCGACCGCATCCGCGCCCTCACCCGGGTTCAGGCGCATCAGGATATCAACCTGTCGTCGTTGAGGGATAGCGACGTGGTGGCCGTCTACCAGGCCGGTGGCGCCACATGCATCCAGGTCTTCTTCTTCCGCTCGGGCGCTAATTATGGGAACCGGGCCTATTTTCCGGTCCACGCCTATGATGACGATGCGGCGACAGTGTTGGAGGCGTTTTTGGGGCAGTTCTATGCCCGCAGCGTGCCGCCTGGTCGCATACTTCTCAGCGAAGATATTCCAAACCGTGAGCTGGTGGTTCAGGCTCTGGGTGTGCGAGCAGAACGCCGGGTGGAACTTGCCGTGCCGGTGCGCGGTGACCGCCGTAAACTCGTTGACCACGCCATCGTAAACGCCAAGGAGGCCCTTACCCGCCGATTGGCCGAAAGCGCCTCCCAGCGGAAACTTTTGGAAGGACTGGCGGCGAAGTTTGATTTGGAGGCACCGCCGGAGCGTATCGAAGTGTATGACAACTCCCACGTCGCTGGTACCAAGGCGGTAGGCGCGATGGTCGTTGTCGGTCCGGAGGGCTTCAATCGCAGTGCATATCGCAAGTTCAATATCAAAGGTGCAAAGGGAACCGGCCCTCGGGAGAACGCGGAGGGTTTCAGCCCAGGGGATGACTACGCCATGATGCGCGAGGTTCTAACCCGTCGTTTCTCACGCGCCCTTAAGGAGGATCCCAGTCGCATGGGTGACCAATGGCCGGACCTGGTGTTGATCGATGGCGGCAAAGGACAATTAGGGGTCGCGGCAGAGGTTTTTGAGGAACTGGGTATCGAGGGCGTGAACCTGGCTGCCATCGCCAAAGGCCCGGACCGCGATGCCGGGCACGAGCGTATATTCAGGCCTAACTGCGCCGATCCCATCACCTTGCAAGCGCGGGATCCCGTATCTTACTTCCTCCAGCGTATCCGCGATGAGGCCCATCGGTTCGCCATTGGTGCCCACCGCAAACAACGCAGTAAAGCCATTGGGAAATCCATTCTGGATGAGGTGCCCGGCGTTGGCGCGCGCCGGAAAAAGGCCTTGCTGCACCATTTCGGGGACGCGAAGGCCGTCTCCCAAGCGGGGCGTACTGATCTTGAGGCGGTCGAGGGCATCAGTTCCTCGTTGGCTGCGAAGATCTACGACTGGTTCCACTTGGACGGATAGTTGCTTGCCGGGCGTGGTGACGTAGAATGCCATCGCATGTTGATGAACCTACCAAATATTCTGACATTTTCCCGGATCGTCGCCATCCCTATAATGGTGTGCTTGCTGCTATTCGTTGCGGACCCGACGGGCAGTTGGCTGGCTTTCAGCATCTACAGTTACGCCTGTATTACTGATTTCTTTGACGGATATTTGGCGCGGGCATGGCATCAGCAGTCCGCCTTTGGCAGATTTCTGGATCCCATCGCCGACAAGCTGTTGATTGCTAGCGTGCTGTTGGTTTTGGTTGGTATTGATCGTTTCCACGGAGTTAATGTGTTGCCAGCGGCGGTCATTCTGTGCCGGGAGATTCTTGTCTCGGGCCTACGAGAATTCTTGGCGGAGGTCCGCGTCAGCATGCCGGTCAGCAGCTTGGCCAAGTGGAAGACGAGCATTCAGATGCTAGCCATGGGGTTCTTGCTGGTGGGGCATAGCGGCCCAGACTTTGGTTCCGTTTCGACCTTGGAGATCGGCATTTACGGACTTTGGATTGCGGCATCACTAACAGTGATCACGGGGGGCGATTATCTGATAGCTGGGCTACGTCATATTCGCGAAACCGACCAAGCGCCCGTGGGTCGCCGCCGCAGCACCGGTTCCGATGCCGATACCGAGGCCAGTTGAAATGAAGATTTTTGGTATTGTCGGATGGAGCGGTAGTGGCAAGACCACCTTGATGCGTCAGTTGTTGCCCGAACTGATCGGACGTGGCTCTCGTGTCTCCACCATGAAGCACACGCACCACAACTTTGACATCGACAAGCCGGGGAAGGATTCTCACATGCATCGGGAGGCAGGCGCGCACGAGGTGTTGATCACCGGCGCACGCCGATGGGCGATCCTCCATGAAAACCGAGAGGCGCCAGAGCCCGATATCGATGCTTTATTGACACGCTTGGAAGAGGTGGACTTGGTGTTGATCGAGGGATTCAAGAGCCACGGCCATGCAAAGATGGAAATCCATCGCCCAGTTGTCGGGAAATCCCTACTGGCTGCCGAAGACACGAGTATCGTTGCCGTCGCCAGCGATGGACCTGTGTCGCTTAACGGGCGGGTGGTGCTGGACCTCAACAACATTCCGGCTATCGCAGATTTCATCGTCGCCTATTGCGGGTTGAGGGGGCAGGTCCAAAATGGCTCAGCTTAAGGACGATTGTTTTGCCTTTGGTGGCGAACTCATGCCCGTCACCGATGCCTTGGCTTTATTGCGTGAGCGGGTCACGCTGGTTGTCGATCCGGAAACCGTGGAACTACGTTTGGCGCTAGGCCGCATTCTGAGCGCTGACATCATCGCCGACCGGAGCGTTCCGCCTCATGATAACAGTGCGGTCGATGGCTACGCCGTGTTCTTCGAAGATTTAAATGCTGATGGCGACACGCGGATACCCGTAACCGGACGCGTTGCTGCCGGCCATCCGTTGGACCGCCCTGCCCGACGGGGCGAGGCCATTCGTATTTTCACCGGCGCACCTATGCCCGATGGCATGGAAACGGTCTTCATGGAGGAAGACTGCGAGGCTGACGGTAATGATGTGATCTTGCCGGCGGGCCTGAAGCAGGGCGCGAATTGCCGGAAGAAAGGCGAGGATATCGAACAAGGCTCTGTCATTCTCAAAGCTGGCCAACGGCTTCGTCCGCAGGAATTGGGGCTGGCGGCATCCGTTGGCTTTCAGGAATTGAAGGTCATGGGGGCGCTTCGGGTCGCCGTGTTCTCCACCGGTGACGAGGTTTGCGATCCCAGCGATCAGGCCCCGGAAGGCAGTATCTTCGATGCCAACCGATACTCGGTTATGTCCATGCTGGAGGGTATGAGTTGTCATGTCACCGATCTCGGTATCCTACCCGATGATGAACAGACAATTGCAGTGGCCATTGGTGACGCGGCCAAGGATCATCATGTAATCGTCACCTCGGGTGGGGTTTCGGCCGGTCAGGAGGATCACGTAAAAGCGGCGGTTGAACGCCACGGTAGTGTGGATTTCTGGCGGCTTGCCATTAAACCGGGCCGCCCCATTGCGTTGGGCCGCATCGGCGATGCAGCTTTTATTGGCCTTCCCGGAAATCCTGTGGCGGCGATGGTGACGTTTATGGTCATCGCCCGTTCTGTGCTTCTCATGTTGATGGGGGCCTCTGAAACGGTGGCGCCGCGCTATGCGGTAACCGCGGAGTTCGACCACCAGAAGAAGACGGGCCGTCGGGAATGGTTGCGGGCAATTCTGTCGGAGACGGCAGGGGCCGGGTTGTCAGTAAAAAAGTTCCGTTCCTCGGGGGCGGGGATTCTTACCTCCATGGTTGCTGCGGACGGACTGGTGGAGCTTCCAGAAGATATCGAAAGCGTTGCACCCGGAGACGTGGTTCAGTTTTTGCCGTTCAACGAGGTCAGTGGATGAAGATACTGTATTTTGCTTGGGTCCGGGAAAAGACCGGCATTGGCGAGGAGACCGTGGATATACCGGGTGACATCCGGACGGCGCGCGACCTCGTGGCCTGGCTTGAAGGCCGGGGAGAGGGGTTCGCCGCAGCCTTTGCCAATGACGCCATGGTCCGGGTCGCGGTCAATCAGGAATATGCTACACTGGATGAGCCCGTTTCTCCGGGCGACGAAGTGGCGTTTTTTCCACCAGTAACGGGAGGCTAGCCTGACGGTTCGCGTTCAGCTTGAGGATTTTGATGTCGGCGCAGAAACCGGACGCCTGACGGCCGGCAATCACGGCATTGGTGGTTTGTGCACTTTTGTTGGATTGGTTCGCGACATGGGTGGCCCGGGCGCCACCGGTGAGGAAATCAGCGGAATGACCCTAGAGCACTATCCGGGCATGACGGAAAAGGCGCTACAGACGATCGACACCGAGGCCCAGGCCCGTTGGTCGTTAGAAGCAACCTTGATTATCCATCGATATGGCCGTCTGGAACCCGGTGACCAGGTCGTCCTTGTGGCGGCGGCCTCCGGGCATCGCGAAGCGGCCTTTGAAGCGTGCCATTTCCTCATTGACTGGCTGAAGACGAAAGCCCCGTTCTGGAAGCTGGAGGACAGTTCCTCAGGTGGCCAATGGGTGGACGCGCGTGATAGCGACGATGCGGCGGCCGCGCGTTGGGTGCATGCGGGTAACAAGTCTTCGGAAGCGGTGGAGTAACGTCAATTCCCCACAGATCATTTTTTTGATTTCGATGGCGTCTTGGTTGAGTCCGTCGAGATCAAAAACTGCGCGTTCCGAAAACTCTATGCGGAACACGGCGAAGGCGTCGTGGAAAAGGTCCTGGCTCATCATGCGGAACACGGAGGAATTTCTCGGGTTGTGAAAATCCGACATTGCCATTGGGCGTTCCTGGGCATCGATCTGACGCATCAAGACCTGACCGCGCTGGCTGACCGGTTTGCCGACGATGTCGAAGAGTTAGTCACCGCCTGTCCGTCCGTCGATTGAGCCAGGGAGATGCTGGTGGCGGTGCGGATGGGCGCCGACTCTATATCTTTTCCGACTCCCCGGAAGACGAGCTCCTGCGGATCGTAGTGCGGCGCGGCATGACCGCCTACTTCGATGGCGTCTACGGCTCGCCGCGCCTGAAGGAAGAGATCGTCGAGACCGTCCTTGCGCACCATGGCGTGGCGCCTGGGGACACGCCGTCGGTGATGCCATGACCGACTATCGGGCAGCTCGGAATACGGGAGTGCCCTTCGTTGGTCGGGTAGCGGCTTCGTGGTCCAATCCCTTTCCATCCGGAACAGCCGTGATTCCTGACATGACGGGATTGGCGGCCTTTGCCGATGCAGAGTAACCTTTCCATTGAGGAAAAGATCCCGGATATGAGCGTTAATGACGCCACGAAGGCCTATGAGAATGAACGGTTCCTCAACAGCTGGGCGGCGCGCTATCAAGGCGGTGAACGTGGTGCACGCCGAATGCGATCTGGCCATCGCCACCTTCTACGAAGTGACTTGGATGCTGTTGGGTAGGCTGACGACCACCTGGTCAAAGCGGCTGGGGGGCAGCCGACGGTTTTGTCTGCACGGATGGTGGTCCTGGAATTATGGAGGCGGCCAATCGCGGCGCCTCGGAAGCCGACGGGATCAATACCGGGGTCAACATTTCACGGCCCTTTGAGCAGCATGACAATCCCGAAATCAGCTGAGAACTGAATTTCGAATTCCATTATTTTTTCATGCACCAGATCTGGTTCGTCTACTTGGCCAAGGCTATCGTCGTATTCCCCGGCGGTTTTGGCGTCAGGTAGGAGTTGTTCGAGGCCCTGACCCTCATTCAGACTAAGGATGTGAACAAGCCTTTGCCCATTGTGCTGCATGGGAACTTCTATTGGGACGATATGTTCAATCTGGAGGTCCTAGTCGAGCATGGCACTATCTCGGCCGGCGACTTAGAATTGTTTATCAAGACTGATCCCGTAGATGGGGCCTTCGACTATTTCGTTTGTCCCTTGACCGACAGCGCGATGTGGAAGCCAGAGGGCATTCTCTGGACATCTTAACACTGATCTGACAAAGGCCGGGCATTTGCCGACCTTTGTCACTTTGGGAATAGGATACGCTATCAGGCGGCGGCTTCACCACATGCCTTGCCCACGGTCTTGTCGTAGTCATCCATCATCCACCGCGAAATATCACCGACCGTGAATTTGTGGTCATCGATTTCACCGACCGGGGTGACTTCCGCCGCCGTGCCCGTTAGAAAGACCTCCGTGGCGTCGGCCAACTCTTCGGGCATGATCGGGCGTTCGATGACTTCAATTCCGCGCGCTTCGGCCAAGTCGATGACCGTCTGGCGGGTGATGCCGTTCAGGAAACAGTCCGGTGTAGGGGTGTGCAGTTTGCCGTCGCCGAATACCAGGAAAATGTTGGCGCCCGTGGCTTCAGCGACCTGACCTCGCCAATCCAGCATCAAGGCATCATCATAGCCCTCCGCCTCGGCCGCGTGCTTCGACATGGTACAGATCATATAGAGGCCTGCAGCCTTGGAATCGGTCGGGGCTGTCTCGGGTGCGGGGCGCCGCCATTCGCTTGTTTTCAGCCGGATACCTTTCATCCGCGCTTCCGGCGAGAAATAAGAGGGCCACGGCCAAGCGGCAATGGCCAAATGAATGGTGTTCTGTTGGGCCGAGACGCCCATCATCTCGCTACCGCGCCAGGCGACGGGCCGAACGTAGCCGTCCACGATGCAGTTGACCTTACACACTTCGTTGCAGGCGGCGTCAATATCGTCCGCTGAATAGGGAATTTCGAAACCGAGAATGCTCGCTGACTTCAGCAAACGGTCCGTATGTTCCCGCAACTTGAAGATGTTGCCGTTATAGGAGCGTTCGCCCTCGAAAACGCACGAAGCATAGTGCAGGCCATGGGTGAGAACATGGACATCAGCATCTCGCCAATGGCCCATTTTGCCGTCATACCAAATCTGACCGTCGCGATCGTCGAACGAATTACTATCCATGATAATATTCTTTCGTAAGCGGAAGTGCATACCAAAGGTTCTTGCGTTCCGTATCAGTCGCGTGCATATAAGTCAATAATACTGCCTTATTTTTCTGCTGAGTATGTGGGGATTGTCGATGGAGCACCGGAACCACGCATTATGCCAGTTGACGGCCTCGTTGCGGGGGCAAGATGAGGAGAAGCTTCGCCAGGTCCTTGAGCTTTTGTTTTTTGCCTATCGGGACTTCACAGGAGAAGCCGATGCCGTACTGGCTGATTTTGGTTTTGGTCGCGCCCATCATCGCGCCATATATTTCATCGGCCGTAACCCGAATATTTCCGTCAGCGATCTCCTTGGTATCCTTAAGATCACCAAACAAAGTCTTTCGCGCGTGCTAACCCAACTGATCGATGAAGGGTATGTGCGTCAAGAAACGGACAGCACGGACCGCCGACGCCGGCTTCTTCTACTCTCAGATAAGGGAGTGGCATTAGAGCGTCAACTGACGGCGCGGCAATGCCGGCGGGTGATTGGCGCGTTCGAAAATGCTGGGATCGACTCTGTCTCCGGATTTCGCGCCATACTCCGTGCCATCATCGATCCTGAAGACCGCCATCGTGTCGGCCGCCGGGAGGCCGGACCGCAGGTATCCGAAACGCGAAGGTTGGTAGGATGAACGGGCTGGTACTTGACCGGCCACATATCCTCGTTATCGATGACGATGATCGTCTGCGCAAGCTGTTGGTGAAGTTTCTTTCCGACCACGATTTCATGGTTACAGGAGCAAAGGATGCCGCCGATGCGCGCAGCCGTTTGGTTGGGTTGGAGTTCGATCTCATCGTATTGGATCTCATGATGCCTGGAGAAAGCGGTCTGGATTTTGCTCAACATTTTCGCAAGACAAGATCGGTGCCTATTTTGATGCTGACCGCCATGAATGAGTCGGAAGATCGTATCCGAGGCTTGGAACAGGGGGCGGATGACTACCTGGGTAAACCGTTCGAGCCGAAGGAACTTGTGCTTAGGATCAGCAATATTCTCAAACGGTGTCCAGTATCGAAAACCGCACCCTCCGAGATCAAGATGGGCGACGTCACGTTTCGGCCAGCGCGAAGCGAACTGGTCAGTGACGGTCGTCCGGTTCGTTTGACCGAAGTCGAATCTGCGCTATTAGGCGTCCTGGCGCGGCGTCCCGGCGAGGTTTTCTCCCGCGAAGAGTTAATCTCCCGGACGGGCGCCAGTGGCGGTGGCCGCGCTGTCGATGTTCAGGTCACGAGGCTGCGTCGTAAGATTGAGATCGATCCGCGGATGCCCAGGTATCTGAAAACTGTACGCGGGAAGGGCTATGTTCTGCGTCCAGATTGACGAAGCGCCGGTGCCATGAGGTCACGGATCAAAAATTATTTACCGAAAAGCCTTCTCGGTCGATCGCTGATGATCATCGTAACTCCACTGATCTTGTTGCAAATTATTTCCGCGACCATCTTCTATGAAACCCATTGGGATAAGGTGACATTGCGGCTGGCGCGGAGTGTTGCAGGTGATATTGCGGCGGTAATTTCCCTGATGCGCTATGAACCGGTTGTTGAGGTACAGGGTCGCATCTTCGATCTAGCCGCGGAGACGATGCAATTAGCGGTGTCCTATCGGGACAAGGCTGTCCTCGATAATTCACCGAACATTAACGACGACCTAATGACGCGGATGCTATCACAGGCGCTGAAGAGCGCTGTTGGCAAACCCTTTCATATTGACGCCGACAGCCGCGGTCGGCACGTGATGATCGACATCCAACTGCCGAAAGGTGTCTTGCATGTGGTAACCCCGCGGAAGCGGCTGTTCAGTTCGACCACATATGTTTTTGTCATTTGGATGATAGGAACGTCGCTTATTCTGTTTGCGGTGGCGACAATTTTTATGCGCAACCAGGTGAAACCCATTCGCCGCCTCGCCGATGCGGCCGAGAATTTCGGTAAGGGGCGGGACGTTTCAACGTTCAAACCTGAAGGTGCGGCGGAAGTTCGCCAAGCCGCGTCGGCATTCATGGCCATGCGGGAACGGATCGTACGTCAAATCCGTCAACGCACGGATATGTTGGCCGGCGTGTCCCATGACCTTCGAACCCCGTTGACGCGCATGCGCTTGCAAGTCGAAATGCTGGAACAAGGATCCAGAGCAGATGATCTTTACGAGCGGTGCCACGGAGGCCAACAATCTGGCCCTCCTGGGCCATGCCCGGGCGATGGCGGAGCAAGCGGGCCGCCCTGGCCACCTGATCAGCGTCTGCACCGAACACCATGCTGTGCTTGATCCCCTGCAGCAGCTGAAGAGGGAGGGCTTCCGCCTCACACTCCTCACAACGGGAGCAGACGGCTTGGTCACCCACGCTCAGTGGAAGCTTCCACGTGCCGAACCGGTTCGGCGTGCTTGTGCTGGACGATGCTGGTGAGAGGTCGGAAC
>CAJWVP010000048.1 GCA_913048145.1 uncultured Rhodospirillaceae bacterium | reverse complement strand
TTGAACATCATTGGGTTGGTCAAGCCAACCTTTGTTGCCGACGATTTGACGGATTTTATCGAGTGCTTCCGAGTTACTCATCATAGTCTTGATTTAATGGTGCTGGGCGCGTGATAGCAACCGCGACCATTTCGAAAAATACGTGTCTTATTTCATCAAAACTTCCCAGCCCGGCGAAGCGCGCGAAGAGCTTCCGCCACACATCGACAATCGGCAACGGCGGTATGGGAATCTCCAGGGGGGTCAAAACCAAGTTCCGCCGAGAGATCGCTGCTAGTGTAAGCGCTGATCGATTTTCCAATAAATTCGCCAATGGCGATGTTAATGTTGATGAAACGCTCAGGTTCAAACAGGAATGGGATACCGATCCGCTCACAATTCAATCGTAAGTGTTCCCCGTCCTGACCATGCGAATAAATGTCCATGGATGCATCCTCGAGGTATCGATGCATCTTTTCCTGCGCGGCGGTCAGCGTTACGCCTTTGGAATCGACGGTCGCTTGGGTGATCCCAGTCAGATTGATGAAATAAGTACTCAAAGTCGGGTTTAAAATTGGCCGGACATAGACTTGAAAGTGATTGACCTCGGTAAGTGCGACGTCATCAGACAAGGTGACCAAGCCAATTTCTACGACTTCACGAAATTCTCCGGGGCCGGACCAACCGCGCGTCCATGCGCCCTCCCACGAGGTCCATTCCATGTCGAGAACGGCGATTCGCGGCTCTTGTCCCATTCTGATGTTAATCCTGCTCGGCGGCCCGTTTGAGTCGGTCATTTATGGCCTGTCCAAGTCCATGTTTGGGAATAGGGGCCACGGCGATTCCTGCGTACATCTCGTTATCGAGGTCGCGAATCATAGCGAAAAGGTTTGCCGCGGCTTCGGTTAAATTACCATCAGGGCTGAGATTGTATATTGCCTCTTTCGCGTTGTCGCCAAACCCCAGCAACGCCTCGCCAGGTTCCGCGGTTGTCGCATTGATTCGAAGTGGCGTGGCCGGGGCATAATGGCGGGTCATCATGCCCGGCGAACGCGGCGCGGTGTCGTCGCTGTCGGCGACGACCAGTGTTCCGAGATGACAGGCCAAATCCTCGCGGGTTATCCCACCTGGACGTAGCAGTGAGGCCATCGGTTCCGATAGATCGACGACGGTTGATTCCAACCCGACGCCACAGGGGCCACCGTCGAGAATGAGACTTGGCCCTTTATTGCCTGGTTCAGGTAACGATTGCGCCACATGCTCGGCCGTTGTCGGACTGACCTCGCCAGATTTGTTGGCGCTTGGTGCGGCGATCGGACATTGCGCTGCGGTTAGGAGCTCTCTAGCCAATTCGCTATCCGGTAGGCGTAGTGCGATCGTATTCAATCCGGCGCTGACGAGGAATGACAAGCCCGCATCTGCCCTACGCGGCAGCACGATCGACAACGGGCCGGGCCAGAAGGCATTAGCGATTTCCTCCGCCCGGTCATCAAATTCCGCGAGACGCCGGGCATCCTCCATGGTCGGAACATGGACGATCAATGGATTGAAGCGAGGACGATTCTTGGCCTCGAAAATCTGCGCCACCGCGTGGTCGTCCCGGGCGTTCGCACCCAGGCCATAGACCGTTTCCGTGGGAAACGCGACCAACCCGCCATCTGCGATTACCCGGGCGGTACGTTCAATACCCGCGTTATCTGCGTTGACGATGATCGAGGGAAAGGACGCGGAACTCACGAAGTTAGGCCACCAAAAACATCATCGGAGGCAGCGACGAAATGGGGATTTTCAAAGCCAGGCTTTCCGTAGGTAAGTTCATCGCCATTGGCCCGACGTACCTGACCTCCCGCGAATTGTAAGACGCCGTGCCCTGCCGCCGTGTCCCATTCCATGGTTCGCCCAAAGCGCGGATAAATGTCTGCAATGCCTTCGGCGACCCGGCAGAACTTCAGGGAGCTGCCGGCGCTGATCTCTTCTTTGATGTTCAGTTCCATGAGGAAATCGTCTACTTCCGGAGTGCGGTGGGAACGGCTGACGAGTGCGGTCAGGCCGGCATCGGGTTGTGGGCGGCAGGCAATGGTCTCCCATGCACCGCCGTCCTGAATCAGAGAGGCGCCAGCTGCGTATCCGACGAAGGTGGTTCCCTGGGCGGGAAGATGCACCACGCCCAGGACCGGGTTGTGTTGTTCAATAAGGGCGATGTTGACGGTGAACTCGCCATTGCGGTTGATGAACTCCTTGGTGCCATCCAATGGATCAACGAGCCAAAATGGCTTGTCGTCTACCAATGGAATGTGGCCGGTGGAAGCGGCTTCCTCGCTGACCACAGGGAAGGCGTGCGCAATTTCCGAGTAGATGGCCGTCAAGATCACGTCCTCGGCTGCTTGGTCGGCGGCGGTCACCGGTGAGAGATCATCCTTCGTATCAACGGCAAAATCGGTCGCATAGATCGTCATGATGGCGTCGCCGGCCCGACGCGCGATGTCCACGACCTGTTCAACAAGACCTTTTTCATTGGTCAGCAAGGTAGGATGTCCCCGTTATTGGAGATCGTCGAAGGAGACGGATTCCGTGACGAATCGCCACGCCTGGAAACTATCCGACCAATGGTGGACCGCCAAGCCGGCTTTTTGTTTGAGCCGACCTACGAAAATGGCCGGATCAGGCAATTGGTCCCATACCGAAGGCAGGAACAGGGCGCGCCGCTTTCCATCGGCGATCACCAATCCGTCTACGTTTGGTCGCAACTGCGCCATGAATTCCTGTTCGGATTCAAATATTAACGGGCTTTGGGAACTTAACACGGAGATGGATAGTTGCAGCTCATTTCGTTCTATTGGCGCCAGTGGCGGAAATCTTGGGTCTTTGAAAGCGGCCTGAAAGGCATTGGCGGAAATGTCAGCCACCAGCGGACGGTGTGCTTCGGGCGAACCGATGCAGCCCCTGAGTTTACCGCTCCGCGTCAACGTAATGAAACATGCGCCTGCCTGGCGTAGTTCCGGCGCATGTTTATTCAAATCCACCGGGACCGGCTGGCTGTGCTTGAGCCCATGGTCGATGGAGGCTGCGGCCAGAAGGACCAACGTGAACCCATGTTCGTCCAGAAGCGCCTTGGTCGCGGCGCCAAAATCCGTCTCTCCATCAAGGGCTGGTGCGACGGATACTGGCGTGGAGGTTTTCGTCTTTTTGCGAACGGTCTTTCCCCATACCATCTTGGTCGTTCGTGATGGCGCGGTTTCGTCAAAAAACAGCCACGACCCATAACCGACTACTCGGTTTTTCGGCCCCGCCGTATCGCCGGAATTGCGAAGGTCTACCATCTCCACCGACATTTTTCGTTCCTTGGCTGCCACCAAAAGACCGCCTACAGGAAACCGCCCGCAGGCGCCTTGATGGGTTATCTGCGCGGGGGCCAAATCCAGAATCGCTTGGCTGGTTTTGGCGTCGATTGCCCGCGCGCTTTCGTAATCCAAATAGTGGCTGAGGTCAGAACTGACGACGATCAGCGTTTCTCTGCCGCCCCACAAGTGGTTGAGCACCTCGGCCACAGATTCTGGACTGGCCTGACCGACAACGATCGGCAGCAAGCTGAAATCATCCAGCACCCGTTGGAGAAACGGCAGATGGACTTCCAGGCTATGCTCCATTTCATGGGTGGGGTCAAAAACTTCCACCTGTGGGAACGTTAAGGCACGGTCCCTGAGCGCTGCATCGATGGGAATTTCACCGAGCGGCGTGGCGAAGGCATCGGCGCTGGAGAGCGCCAGGCCTTGAACGGCGACACGATGGCAGGGGCCCAACAGGACAACCCGCTTGATCACATCCTTGACCGGCTCCAGGCGTGTATAGGCGGTGGCCGCGATTGGGCCAGAGTAGATAAACCCGGCATGTGGTGCGATGAGCGCCTTCGGCACCCGGGCGTCGCCTTTGTCCGCGTCCGCCAAATAGGAGTCGAGATTGGCACCCAGTTCGATGGCGGTGTCGGGATAAAATTGTCCTGCGACAGCTGGTTTACGGATCGCGTTCATGGGTGAAGACCAATGCGTATTGTTTGTCTCAATAGGCGCAGTGTAGCGCGAATTGATGTGTCATTTCCATGTAGTAAAATCTCAGATGCGAACGGTCATGCCGTCGGCCAATGAACGTCGATAGGCTAATAAGGCGGGGATGGTGCTGGCCAACGCGCCGGATGCCAGCACCAGACCAAGGATAAGCCATTCGCGAAGCCGTGGCATGTCGATCGGGATAAACAACCCGAGTTGCGTTTCCACGACCGGCTGCAGGATAATCATAGCCGAGTACAGTAGGGCTAGACCCAATAAACAGCCAAGGGCGGTGATGAACAGGGCTTCGATCAAAAACATGGCCCCGATGTGAATCGGCTGGGCCCCGATCGCCCTGAGGATAGCCATTTCCCGGCGCCGTTCGTTGAGACTTGCCAGCATCATTGTCAGCATGCCCAACAGGCCGCCGGCGACAACCAGGATGGCGACCGCGCCCAAAGCGGCCTCGGCGGTGCCCATCAATCCCCAGAGTTCCTGCAAGGCAACGCCGGGAAGAATGGCCAGAAGCGGTTCGCGGCGGAAGTTGTTGATCTCACGAAGTGCGCGAAAGGCGCTGAGGCGGGAATTCAGACCGACCATGAAAGCGGTAATGGAACGGGGCGTAAGGTCCATCTTGCGGACCGCCTCGGCATCCATGCTCATGCCCGGTACGCGCGAGCCGCCCTTCCAGTCGACATGGATCGCGGTGATGCCTTCGACGCTGACATGGACCGTCCGGTCCACGGGGGTGCCCGTGGGTTCCAGAATGCCGGACACAGTGAACGGTTTGTCATCGTGTTTTGCAAAGCCTGCCGTGCCTAGGCCGTGGGCGATCACGATCTTATCGCCTATCCTGTATCCGAGATTTCGCGCCACCTCGGCGCCTAAAACGGTTTCGAAGACATCTTCGAACGGCTTTCCATCCCGAAACCGCAGTTGGCGGTTTTGGCCGTAGCTGTAGTGTTTGAAGTACGCTTCGCTGGTGCCCATAACCCGAAAGCCACGATGCGAATCACCTAGTGAAATGGGAATGGTCCACTTGACGTCTTTACGTGCGGCGATGGTCTGGTAGCTGCGCCAGGTAATGTTGTTAGTCGCATTACCGATGCGGAAGACGGAATAGAGCAGCAATTGAATGGAGCCGCTGCGCGCACCGACGATCAGGTCGGTGCCGGAGATTGTGTTGGCGAAGCTGAGTTTCGCATCCTGTCGGACCTTTTCGACGCCGAGCAGCAGCATGACGCTGAGTGCGATGGCGAACACGGTTAGGAAAACGGTCAGCCGCCGGTTGATCAGGCTGCAAACGGAAATGTTGATAATGGCAGCGAGCGTCGTCATGCCGTCGCACCATTGATGTCGGCCAAGGTGACTTGCCGGTCGAACCGCGTGGCCAGGCTGGGATCATGGCTGACAAACAGAAGCGCCGCATTGGCAGCCGTGACTTCCTCAAACATCAGATCCATGAAGGTCGTGCGGACTGCGTGATCAAGGGCCGATGTCGGCTCATCGGCAATAACCAACGGCGGCGCGCCGATCAGGGCGCGGGCAACGGCAATCCGTTGTTGCTGTCCGGTGCTGAATGCCGATGCGGGACGGGCCGCGACCATGTTCGCATCCAGATTCATGTGTCTGAGAAGCCGCCGGGCCTCGTTTTTCACGCTTTCTGATCTTTGTTGCGCGGCCGCCTTGCGCCGTTGCGAAAACCGGCAAGGCAGAATTACATTGTCCATTGGCGAGAGGTAGGGGATCAGATTGAACATCTGAAAAACGAACCCGATGTGATCGGCACGGAAACGATCTCGGCCGGCGCCACTCAGGTCACCAAGGCGGACACCATTGACAGTCACACGACCGGTCTCTGGAACCGTCACGCCGCCTAAGATATTGAGAAGGGTGGTTTTACCGCTACCGCTTGGGCCTTCCAGAAAGACGCGTTCCCCTGCACGAACCTCGAACGCAGGGATATCAAGGACAAGCGGCGCGTCGCGGTGCCATCGAAACCGCACATCGCTCAATTCGATCATCGCGGCGCTCAAGCTGTCGGCCCCTCCGTTCGACGATCTTTAGAATTTCAAGCGCGTCGCCTTTGCTGTCAACTCTGTAACCCCTTGGCCCTTGCTCGTTATCCAGCGCGCCACAAGCTCATGGGCGGAGGGGAAGACCTTGAAAAACTCAACGTCGGCTCCGGTCAGCTTCTCGGGGTGGTCGCAATGGAAATGATAGTGGGCCGTGAATTCCGAGTGGATTTCGCCGTCGGCATGTTTGTCATGCTCTTTGTGTTCGTTGTGTTTATGATCATCGTGCTTGGCATGTTTCTCGTGTTTGTGTTTGTGGTCGTGAGCATGATCATGCTCGTCCTTGTCACTGTCCAGAAGGGCCGAGGCCACTTCGGTTTTTTCTACATGGCAGTGGGCTCCTGACGTGAGCCTGATCAAGCGTTTCGCTTCCTTTAATTTCTCCGCGGCCGCCGCGACAGCTTTTCTTTCACTGTCGGTTTTTGCGGCATGCTCGAAGCCCACGGCGTCTGCACCAGGGACAACCAACTCAATTTCAACCTCGTTACCTTCGATGGCAATCGAGAGCTGGCCAACGCCGTGTTCGTGCGCGCGTTCCGAGGCTTGGAGCGATGTGGAGAGGAAACCAGCGAGCGCCGTAATGGGTATCAGGAATATTGAATGCTGAAGCATCGATATGGGTTTCATGAAGGCCTTCCAAATTGGAAAATGGAAAGAAATGTTATATTATTACGATTGATCTAACTGCAAACATAAACACACTTAAATTATAGTTTAAGGACCAAAATGACACAGAGGGATGGACGTCTGTCTTTACAATTTAATTCTCGTAAGGCTCGACCTTCTCCCCTTTTAGGGTATAGGCGGTATCGATGCCTGTGGTGCCGTCTACGTAGGTCAGCGACTGGTTGGTGGTCTTGATTGTCATCCGCCCGGTGATCCAAACCGGTTCATAAAGATTGGTCGACGTGTAAGCGTCCTTCAGGGTCACGTAGACAATCTGATTGGCGGGCGGCGGTGGGACGTGAATACACGCGCCGACATAGGGTACCAGCAGGAGTTCCTTGACCCCCGTGTCCTTGTGCTCCAACGGCAGAGCATAACCCGGGATACGGACAATCTGACCATCCAATTCGGCATTGGTCATCTTGTTGCGTTTGATAATTTCTTGTTCCAAACGGGAGTACTCGACGATGTAGTCATCCACATTTAAGCCTTGTCGGTTCAACCTTTCGCGGATTTCTGTTTCGTCTTCGAATGCCTCGTCGACCTCGGATAGAAACCCGCGGCGTTTCATGTCACGGATACCGACCAAGATTTCGAAATCGGTTCGTTGGTCCATAGTCAGAGCCGTAAAGGGATTGTCTAGAGGCGCCATTTGGGGGACTAGGTTACCCCATTCAATATTATGCCTGTTATCCGCCGCGTTAGCCGGCAGGGCTAGGATGAAAGTAAGGAGGAAAGCGGTGAAGCGAACAATGGACATGGATATTAGTCTCCCTTGTTAGCACGCCTAGAATATAGGCTTATGAGGGTTCGAATTCGAGCCATAAAGCAGGTAATAGCCGCATTAAGAATTTTCCGTTTCCGTGACATCACAAGACGGATACGTTGCATGTGGTGGCTGATGGGAGGACCCGCATGAACGAGCCAGTCGTAAGTGAAAGTTCCGTTTCACCAAAAAAGGCGCAGCCATCCTTTGGCGAGGCCGCTTACTATTGGGTGAAACTGGGGTTTACCAGTTTTGGCGGCCCTGCGGGCCAAATCGCCATGATGCAATCAGAATGCGTCGATAAACGTGGTTGGATTGGCCAGGGCGAATTCCTGCGCGGGCTGAACTACGCCATGCTGCTGCCGGGGCCCGAGGCCCAACAGTTGGCGGCCTATATCGGATGGCGCTTGCATGGGGTGCGCGGCGCATTGTTTGCCGGCACCGCATTCATCGTACCGGGAATGGTGTTTATGATGGTTCTTGCTTGGGTTGCCGCGTCTCAGGGCGACAGCACGCTGGTAAAAGCACTGTTTGGGGGCGTCAAACCGGTGGTCGTCGCGATCATTATTTACGCACTTTGGCGCATCGGTTCGAAAGCCTGCAATACGGCGTTGGCGATCGGTCTGGCCATCGCCGCCTTTGCCGCCATCAAATTTGGCGGGATCGCATTTCCCATCGTTGTATTGACCGCAGGCTTATTCGGCGTGGTTCTGTCTGGCACGTCCTGGGGGCAGTTTGCAGGCGAGACCCATGGTGGGCCGACAGACGACGCGGCGGCGTTGAGTTTCAAGGTCGCTGATGTCATTCGGCGTTGGGGCACGGTGTCGCTGTGGACCTTAGCCGTGGGTGCGATACCTTGCGCCCTGGCCCTGACCATGTTCGGTACCACGCCGTACGCTGATGTCATTAAATTATTCACCACGGCTGCCTTCGTTACTTTTGGCGGCGCCTATGCGGTCTTGCCGTACATCGCCGACGCCGGCGTCAATGTTTACTATTGGCTGACACCGCCGGAGATGATCAACGGCCTTGCGCTGGCTGAAACCACACCGGGACCATTGATCCTGGTGACTACGTATGTGGGCTTTTTCGCCGGATGGAAGGCGGCGGGGCTGGGAGCCGCCGTGCTGGCGGCAAGCCTGACTACTTTGGTCACCTTTTTGCCGTCGTTCTTGTTCATTATTGCAGGTGCGCCCTACATCGAGGACCTGCAGGCGCGAGCATGGGCTCGCAACGCCTTGGGTGCGATCACAGCCGCCGTGGTCGGGGTGATTTTCAATTTGGCCGTCTTCTTCGGAGAGACAGCCTTGGTTCAGTCCAACGGGCCGCATTGGATCAATATTATTGCCGCGCTTGTCGCCTTCGTCTTGCTGTTCAAGGGTTGGGTGAGTGTGCCGCTCATGGTGGCGCTGGGGGCTGGATTTGGGGTAGTTACGCATCTTGCGTTCTGAGGTCGGGCGCGCTTCACTTAGGTGCGGTCGATCCGGGCCGTATTGAATAACAAGGCAGGATATCAAGGGTGCTGGACGCAATCATTGTCGGGGCTGGACCCGCTGGTCTGGTCTGCGCCATGCATTTGGCCAATGCGGGGCTAAATGCCGTCGTCTTAGAGGCCGACCCCGGTATTTCAGAGAATCTTCGGGGTTCGACCTTTCATCCTTCATCCTTGGATATGTTGGAGGCCGCGTTCGGTGCCGCGGCGCCATTGATTGAACGGGGTCTTGTTGCACCCACCGTTCAATACCGCCGCCATGGCGAGGGCAAGATCGCCGAGTTCGATTTTGCCGACATCGCTGACCTGACCGACCATCCTTATCGGGTTCAGGCGGAGCAATACAAACTCTGTCAGATCCTGAACCAGATGTTAGCGAACCATCCAAACGTTGAGGTGCGGTTTTCCTCTCGTGTTCGTACCCTGACCCAGGACGCTGATGGCGTCACGGTCAACCTGGAGGATGGAGAAGCTGTGCGGGCCGGGTATTTGGTCGGCGCGGATGGTGCCAACAGCGTTGTCCGGCAGACACTGGGCATTCCGTTTGAAGGGTTTACCTGGCCGGAGCGCTTTCTGGTTGTTAGCACGCCCTTCGATTTCATCTCAGTGTTTCCGGACCTATCATCGGTCAGCTACGTGGCGGATGCGGAAGAATGGTATTTCCTGCTTCAGATCCCAGATGGCCTTTGGCGGTGCATGTTCCCGACGCGCGCGGAAGAGGCGGATAATGACATCCTCTCTGATTCCTGCGTCCAGGCCCGGATGACACGCATCCATAATCTGGGCGCGCCTTACAACGTGGTTCACAAGACCCTTTATAACGTGCACCAGAGGGTTGCTGATACATATCGGGCCGGGCGCATTCTGCTGGCCGGAGATGCGGCGCACATCAACAATCCGCTGGGCGGCATGGGGATGAACGGCGGTATCCATGACGCCTTCAATCTGGCGGAGAAACTGGTTCCTGTTTTGCGCGGGGACGCCGATCCCTCGACGTTGGATCGGTATGACGAAGAACGCCGGGGCGTTGCGATGGAATATGTCCAGCGCATCTCTATTCAAAACAAAAAGGATTTGGAATCGGACGACCCGGCCGATCAGATAGCGTTCCGTGACCGGCTGTTGGCGGCGGAGGGGGATACGGCGAAACGGCGAGAGCTGCTGCTGCGCCTCTCTATGCTGGCGAGCCTAGGGAAGACCATCTAAACGTTCAGGCAGGCACCTCGCCGCCGGCTGTGGTTCGGTGCATCTTACGCGGCATGTCCTCGGTGTAGTCGCGCACGGCGTAATGCATTACGCTGCGATTGTCCCAGATTAGCACATCGCCGGGTTGCCAGCGGTGTCGGTAGATGTTCTCAGGTTGGATTGCTGCCGTATACAGGACATCAAGGATCGCCTTGCTCTCTTCATCGGTCATGCCCTCGATGCCGGCGGTAAAGTGTGGGTTCACGAAAAGGGATTTCTTGCCTGATTCTGGATGGGTGCGGACGATGGGGTGGGCGTGGGGAGGTTTAATTTCCGACGGATCAATCTTCCGCGCGTCGTTTGATTGCAAGCTGCGTTCATATGTCGCCATGCCGCTGTGCAGTGCCCTCAGAGGTGTGATTAGGGCCTTCATTCCATCCGACAGGCCGTCATAGGCCGCAACCATGTTGCAGAACATGGTGTCGCCATGGCCATCTGGGATGGTCAGCGCGTGTAAGCATGATGCTGCTGGGGGAACCTCCGAATGGGATATGTCCGAATGCCAATAGTCATTAGGCGCCCCGGGTTGGCCCGGTTTGTTTTCGAGGATTAGTACGGTATCGAACCCGTCAACGGTGGCACGTGTTTTTAGAGGATGGGGTTCAGCAGGGCCAAAATGTTCTGTGAAGGCAACCTGCGCCGCTGGTTCCAGGTCCTGCTCCGGAAACACCAGAACGTGGGATTGGTAAAAGGTGTCGCGGATGACACCCATCTCGTTGCCGTCCACCGTGGCCAGGTTGACGCCCTGGATTTCCGAACCCAGCGCGCCGCAAAGAGCTTTGATTTGCATGCTTCTCCCCTTTCGAAGCGCAAACCCTAACGTGTCTCCGAAACCGATACAACGGCTCGACATCGTGATATGATGGCGTCATGAATACGACGGAGCATCTCCTGGCCGAGGATTTTTCCAACGATGTTCTCGGTCGTTATTGGCATCGGCTTGATGACGGCCGGGTGCAGTGCGACCTGTGTCCGCGGTTTTGTAAGCTCCGAGAAGGGCAGAGGGGTCTGTGCTTCGTGCGCGCCTGCGGGCCTGACGGCATGGTGCTGACGACCTATGGGCGTTCGTCTGGTTTTTGCATCGACCCCATTGAAAAGAAGCCGCTCAACCACTTCCTCCCGGGCACGCCGATCCTAAGTTTCGGGACGGCCGGCTGCAACCTGACGTGTAAGTTCTGCCAGAACTGGAGCATCTCCAAGGCGCGGGAGTTCGATAAACTCCAGGACCAGGCGTCGCCCGTTGCCATCGCCCAAGCCGCTGTGCAGACCAAATGCCGATCTGTCGCCTACACCTATAATGACCCGGTGATCTTTATGGAATACGCCGTCGACACGGCTAAGGCGTGCCGCGAGCGAGGCATCAAGAATGTCGCCGTGACGGCGGGCTACATCTGTCCCGATCCACGTGCCGAGTTCTATAAGTGGATGGACGCGGCTAACGTTGATTTGAAGGCCTTCACGGAGAAGTTCTACAAGGAACTCTGCACCTCACAGCTATCCAAGGTTCTGGATACGCTTAAGTACCTGAAGCACGAAACCGACGTGTGGTTCGAGATTACGGACCTGATTATCCCGGGCGAGAATGACTCTGAGAAAGAGATCGACGAAATGACTTCCTGGGTGGTCAAGCACCTGGGCGCAGACGTACCCATGCATTTCAGCGCCTTCCATCCCGACTGGAAGATGATGAATAAACCGCGTACTCCAAAATCCACCCTGGTGCGCGCACGGGAGATCGCGTTGGCCAACGGCTTGCGCTACGCCTATACGGGTAATGTCCATGACTTTGACGGGCACAGCACCTACTGCCATGCCTGCAACCACCGTCTCATCGGCCGGGATTGGTATGAGCTTTCAGACTGGAAAATCCGATTCGACGGCAACTATTCGGGCAACTGCACTAATTGTGGCGAACCGGTGGCGGGCGTGTTCGAGGAGACGCGCGGCGATTGGGGGCGCAAACGGGTTCCCGTGCGGTTCCCCCAAAAGTCCGTCGCGTGAGCCGTGACTTCGACCGTCCGTCCTGATAAACGTTTGCGCCAACTGGC
>CAJWVP010000047.1 GCA_913048145.1 uncultured Rhodospirillaceae bacterium | reverse complement strand
CAGGGGCGCCATATAAATAGGCACGCCCGGTGGCATGAAAAAGGTCAAGAAATGCAGCTTGTGTTTTAAAATGCCGATGATGGTGACCCCGATGAAGATTACGAATGCCATGGTGAAGGTCACTACGATGTGGCTTGTGAAAGTGAAGCTGTAGGGGACCATGCCCCAGAGGTTGCCTACCAGCACGAACATGAAGATCGTAAAGATGAACGGGAAATATGGCCGTCCCTGGGTGCCCACGGTATCGCGAACAAGGTTCGCGATGAACACGTAACTCAGCTCTGCCATGGATTGCCAGCGGCCGGGCACCAATTGGGCGCGGCGCATGCCCATGATTAGGAACAAGCTGATGCTCACCACCGTGACCACCATGAAAACCGAAGAGTTGGTGAAGGAGATGTCGATCTCACCCAGCTTCATGGGGATCAACGGCTTGATTTCAAATTGCGCGAGCGGAGATTGACCAGCAGCCAAAACTAATTTCCCTCGTCCGTGCCAGCTTTATCGCCAGCTTGTTCATCCCGTTCCGTGTACCCTGCGGCGTAACCGAACCCCGACGCTAAGCGATACACATTTAAAATGCCCGCCGCGAACCCAAGCACGATGAACACCACCATCAACCACGGTGTAGTTTCCAGCCAACCGTCCAGCAGCCAACCGATTCCAACCCCAATGGCGACGGCGGAAACTATCTCAACTGACACCCGAAATGCAAGACCAAGTGCCCCACCTTTTTCGGTCTTTTCCGCGCCTGGCTGGTTGAGCGGATCTTGGATATGGTCGCGGGCATTTTTTAGCCGTGAATCCAAGGCGTTAAGGGCGTCGTAGTCGTTCTTGTCGACCATCGGCCGGCCTCCCTACAAGTCTAAAAGTTTTCAGAGTACTTGAAATAGTGCGCCGATGGATACACCCTGGCTGGACGGGTGGAATGTGAGGTGATCCCTGTCTCGTCGCCGAGCACCCATCAACTCAGGCTCAGTTCCCTTCCAGGATGGCATCGGAAATTTTCTCTGCCGTCATGATCGTAGGGAGATTCGTATTGGCTGATGGCACAACGGGAAATATTGACGCGTCCACGACCCGCAAACCGCCGACACCGTGTACGCGCCCGTTGGAATCGGTGACAGCCATGGAATTATCAGACGCACCCATGCGGCAGGTGCACGATGCGTGCCATACACCAACGGCCGCCTTTCGGATGAAGGCTTCCGCCTCTTCTTCATCATTGCACACTCCGTCAATCGTGAACCCTTCCATGATGAAATTCTTGATGAGAAACGACCGCAAGAAGCCTGGACCGTCAAGCAGCCGCGCCATGATCCCGGTCAAGACCTTGTTCTTGGTGTTGATCTCGCCAACCTGGCGGACTTTGTCGGAATAGCTTGCGGGAAAGGGGTCCGACACCACGCTTTGAAGCGCAGGGTCATCATAGAGAAGCGCGAGACGGCGGAGGCCTTCAGCGATGCGGTCGAGATCTCGCCGATCGGACAACAGATTGAACTCAACTTCGGGCTCGTCTCCCCAATGCGGCGTGGCGAGACGGACTTCGCCGGTCTCCGAGAATGCCTTGTTGACGAAGAGGAGGAAGCTCCCGATCTGCTCGCCGACGGCATGCCATGAGGTTTTTGTCATGAAAGCCACATACATGTCGCCTGGCGGCGCACCGCCGATCTCCGATGAATACCGCATGCCCAAATACGAATGCCGGCGTGACAGGTGGTTTTTGACGCGTGCGTCGCGTTTGATAAAGGCAGCGAGCGCAACGGATGGATGGTCCATCAATCTCTGACCAACGCCGAACGACGCATGGCGCACTGGAATGCCCAGATCGTGAAGATGACCAGTCGGTCCAATGCCAGCGCGCAACAAATGCGCCGGCGAGTGGATTGCGCCGGAAGACAGGATCACCTCGCGGCCATGAAATTCCTGCAGCTTGCCGTCGACGCGCGCCTTGATGCCGACACAGCGTAGATCTTCGAACAACAGTTCGGTGATCTGTGTGCGCGTTGAGATCGTCAGGTTTTTGCGCTTTCGTACGTCGGCGGATAGATAACCCATTCCGGCGGAAACCCGCTGCTCATCGGCGTTGGATATGGTGGCGGGAAAAAAGCCGTCCTCGAAGTATCCGTTTTGGTCCTCAAGAGAATTGTAGTTGGCTCGTTTCAGGACCTCGCGCAGGATTTTAGAATGCTCAGGCCATTGATCTTCAGGTACGCGGCGTATCGGTATGGGGCCATCCTGGCCATGCCACGCGTCGTCGAAGTCGAGATCCTTTTCGAGTTTTTTAAAGTAGGGCAGCACCGAATTCCAGTTCCAACCCTTGGCGCCGCGGGATTCCCACTCGTTGTAGTCTGTTGGCGCACCCCGGTTGGCCATTTGGCCGTTGATGGACGAACCGCCGCCAAGCACGCGGGCCTGCTCGTACTTGCGCAGTTTCGGTTTTGGTTCATCGGGGTTATTGTGCGAAACGACTTCTGTCCGAACCTTTAGACCGGACCATAAAAAGCGATTGTTGAGGTAAGCGGTGCCCGGATAGGAATCGAGGATTTCTTCAGGCACGCTGCCTGGCGGGGTATCTTCGCCTGCCTCGCAAACTAGAACCTTGTTGGTGCTTCGTGCCGAGAGGCGGTTGGCAAGCACGGACCCGGCTGAGCCGCACCCAACGACGATATAGTCGAACCCCATCTCAGCCCCCCAAGCCGACTGCTGAGGCAAAGCATGCCTTGGCCATATCCCTGATGCAAGCTATGAGGGCGCGGCCATCCCTAACCATCTTGAGGGACTTCGGCACGAAATCGGATGTGATTATAAAAGGGATGGTGAGCCCAACGCCTCAGGCGATATCCCGAAGCCGCTCCGCTTCTTGCAGATCCACAGACACCAATTGCGAGACGCCGCGTTCGGCCATGGTGACGCCAAACAGGCGGTCCATGCGGGCCATGGTCATGCGGTGGTGGGTGATGACCAGGAAGCGGGTCTTTCCCTCGTGGGCCATCTCTTCCAAAAGGGTGCAGAAGCGGTCCACGTTAGCGTCGTCCAGGGGCGCGTCCACTTCGTCCAGGACGCAGATGGGCGCGGGGTTCGTTAAGAACACGCCAAACAGGAGCGCCAGCGCCGTCAATGCCTGCTCGCCGCCGGAGAGGAGAGAGAGTACCTGCAACTTCTTGCCCGGGGGGCTTGCCATAATCTCGAGACCGGCCTCCAGCGGATCGTCCGATTCCGTAAGCGCGAGGTGGGCCTGGCCGCCGCCGAACAGGCGCACGAATAGTTCCTGGAAGTGGATGTCCACCTCCTTGAAGGACGCCAGCAGGCGCGCCCGGCCTTCGCGGTTCAATTCGGAGATGCCATGACGAAGCTTGTCGATAGCCTCAAGGAGATCATCGCGTTCTGAGTTGAGCGTGTCGATTTGTTCCGTCAATTCCTCCGCCTCTTGTTGGGCGCGGAGGTTCACGGGGCCCATGGTCTCGCGCTCGCGGATCAGGCGGTCGACCTTGCGTTCGGTGGCTTCCAACTCGGGCAAGCCCTTTTGCGAATCGAGGCCAGAAATCTCGAACAGGTCACCCGGGCGGCACGAAAGCCGGTCGGCGACGCGTTCGGCGATGCCCGTGCAGACCTGCTTGGCCTGGTTGACGGAGCCCTCGGCGCGGACGCGGTATTCGCGGGTCTGGGCCAGGGCCGTTTCCGCTTCGCGGAGGATCTGATCGGCGTCGCGCAGCGCAATTTCGGCTTCGGCCAAGGCATCGGCTGCTTCCTTGCGCTTGGCTTCGGAGATCTCGACAGCGCTCATGAGTTCCTGGCGTTGGGAGTCCAGTTCGGCAGGTTTAGCTTCAAGGCAGGTCAGTTCCTCCTTCAGAACCTCTTCTCGCTTCGCCAGGTCTTCCAATTGACGGGTGGAATCGGCGTCGCGCCGCCGCCAGGTGTGAAGCTCAGTGGCAATGGATTGCAGCCGATTGGCACGGTCCTTCGCCAGGCGCTCCAACTGGTCATGGCGCGAGTAGCAATCCACTTGATAGGTTCGGTGTTCGGCTAGTTCGGTGCGTAGGCGTGCGACGTTCTCGCGCTCCGCCACTGGCTCGGGCAGACCGGCCAATTCGGTCTGCTGGGTGCTCAGGGCTTTGGCAGTTTCGTCGCCGTCGGCGACGGCCGTCTCCAGCGCTTCGTCCAGCGCAATCAGGCGTGAGGTATGGACCGTGGCCTTTTCCTTTTCATGGGCCAGAACTTCGCGCGCGGCATTCAGTGCGTGGTGGGCTTCGCGTACGTCCCGGCGAGCGTTCTGTTCGGTGTTGCGCGCGTCCTGTTCGGCCTCGCGGGCCGCATCGCGGACTGTTTCTACTTTTCCAACTGCCTCGACTGCCTCATCTAGCACACCGCGCAGATCGGCCAGGCGGTTGCGTTGTTCTAGTCGCGCGGCGGCCGGCGTGGTGGCTTCCGACGACACCGTGTAGCCGTCCCAACGCCACAGGCCGCCCTCGCGGCTGACTAGGCGTTGGCCTTGCGCCAGGGACCCGGCCAGGACCATGCCCTGTTCGTCTGTGTCGACGACGCCGATTTGTTGCAGTCGGCGGGTCAGCGACGGCGGCGCCTCGACCAACTCGCTCATGGGCATGACGCCTTTCGGCAGGGCGAGGGACGCGGATAAGGGGACCAACGTGCGCCAGTGTACGGGCGCGGCCTCGTCGGCGGGCACGTTCAGGTCTTCCCCTAGCGCCGCGCCCAAGGCCGCTTCGAAACCGGGCTGGACCGTGACCGCGTCTATCAACGGCGGCCAAAGGTCATCCTCCACGGCGTCAAGTACCTTGGCGATGGCGCTTTCCTCCGCCTTCAGTCGCGTCAGTTCGGCGTTGGCGTCCTGTAGGGCGGCGTTCGCCCTGCGGAGGGCCTCTTCGGTCGCCGTGCGGGTCTCTTCGGCCTCGCCCTGCTGGTCGTGCGCCGCCTCGACGGCGTCGGCGCAACTGGCGACCGCGCGCTCGGTTGCGTCAACAGTGGTGCTTTCGGGCTGGTCCGCATCCAATTCCGCGCGCTGGCGTTCGATTTCCTCGGCGCGCCGGGTCATGCGGTCCAGGCGTTGTTCCAAATCGCGGATGCGATCGCTGAGGCCGTTACGCCGCGCCTCGATGTCGGCAACTAGGGCGGTGGCCGTGTTCAAGGCGGTTTCGGTCTCTTCGACCTGGGAGTTGGCCGCGGCCAAGGCCTCGGCGGCGGCCGTACGTTCCTCGATCTCGGCTCCGCGGGCGGCTTCTATCTCGCCCTGTTCGGCGCTCAGTCGTTCGGCAGCCGCCGTGGCGTCGATGGCGAACGCAATGGCACGTTCGCGGTCCATGTCGATCTGTTCCAGGCGCTGGCGGCTCTGCTCCATGGCGCCCTGAATGCGCTGTTCCTCGGCTGCCAGGTTGTCGCGGGCGACCGTGATTCGGTGCAATTCGGCCGCCGCGCTGGCTTCCGTCTGGCGCAGCGGCGCTAGAGCCTCGGCCCTGGCGGCCTGATCGGTCGCCGCCTTACCGGCCAGGCCGGTCAGTTCGCCGACCTGGGCTTGGGTCGTGCGCATGGCCTCCTCTGCTTCGACCAGCGACGCCTCGGCATCTTTCCAACGCAGGTGAAAAAGGGTCGCCTCGGCCTTGCGGATATGGTCACTGAGGTTGGTGTAGCGGTTCGCCTGGCGGGTCTGCTTCTTTAGGTTAACCAATTGGGCATCTAGGGTGATTAGAATGTCGTCGAGGCGTTCTAGGTTGGTTTCCGCCCCCCGCAAGCGGAGCTCCGCCTCGTGGCGGCGCGAATGCAGGCCCGTGATGCCGGCCGCTTCCTCCAACAGGCCGCGGCGCTGCTGCGGTTTGGCGCTGATGACCGCACCGATGCGACCCTGGCTGACCATGGCTGTGGACCGGGCACCGGTGGACGAATCAGCAAACAAGAGCTGCACGTCGCGGGCTCGCACTTCCTTGCCGTTGACCCGGTAGGTGGAGCCCTTTTCGCGCTCGATCTTGCGACTGACCTCCAGGTCTTCTTCGTCATTGAACTGGGCCGGCGCCGCGCGTTCGTTATTGTCAAGGGCGAGAACAACCTCAGCGGAATTGCGCTGCGGGCGCGACGCTGTACCACCGAAGATAACGTCGTCCATGCCGGATCCGCGCATCTGCTTGGCAGACGTCTCGCCCATGACCCAGCGAAGCGCTTCCACAAGGTTCGACTTGCCGCAACCGTTCGGCCCGACGACACCCGTGAGCCCCAAATTGATATGGATCTCCGTGTTGTCTACGAAGGACTTGAATCCCGTCAGGCGTAACTTGTTGAACTGCAGCAAGGTCGATGTCTTCCCTTAATCTTGCTGGCCCTATTGGACCTTTGCCAATTCCCGATCGACGATCTTCTTGAACTCGTCGTAGGGCAGGCCACCGGACAACTTCTCAGTGCCAATGACGAAGTAGGGCGTGGCATTGACCCCGTCTTCTTTGTAGGCCTTTTCCTTCAGCCCCTGGATATGATCGAGGAGCTTCTGGTTGCTGATGCAGGCCTGCACGTCGGCTGACGGCATGCCGCCGAAGCGCGCCACCTTGGTCAGCGCGTCCAACGGATTGCTTGCCCGTGACCACTGCGGTTGCGCGCGGAAGAACATATCGACGAAGCCAAAATATCGTTGCGAGCCTGAGCAGCGCGCGATCATGGTCGCGGCCAGGGCCGGCGTGCCCAGGGGAAAGTCACGGAACACGAATTTCACCTTACCCGTGTCGATGTAGTCTTTCTTGAGTTGAGGGTAGGTGTCGTGATGGAAGCTGGCGCAATGAGAGCAGCCCAACGACGCGTACTCGACGATCGTAAGCGGCGCGTCCGCTTGTCCGATAACCATTTCTTTTATGGAGTCCGTAAAGCTCGCGACGCCCGCATGGGACGGCGCCGGCGCCAATCCTAAAAAACCCAAGGCGCTGACCCCGACCACGCCAGCTAAGACGGAGCGGCGTGTGGAAAATTGGAGCATCGCTAGTAGATATCGTGACAAAGTCCCCTCCTGGGCACCAGATGTTGTTGACTATAGAACCGTGAATTCGGGCGAGTCGAGACCAATTTTGTCAATGTTTTCCACAGATAGTCGTGGTGGCGAAGGCCACCAACATTCTATTTAAAATCGGTGTCGTCGTGGTAGACCGCGTTGCCGAGGCGGTTCAAGGCCTCGCGAAGTTCTGGGTCCGCGATGGTTGTGACTTCCTGAGCGACTATGGGATTCTGCGGCGGTGCGGGCCGCGGCGCGGCGGACGTATTAGCGGCCGGGACGTCGGCCAGTGGGCCGTGGATATACCGCATTTTGGCGACCGCCTTGAAGCCGAAATAACCGTTGATGCGCTCCAGAAGCTGCGGTTCCAGGTGCTGAAGCTCCGTGGCCATGGCGGAATGGTCGACGCGCAAATGCAACAGACCGGAGTGACGCTCCCGATTGGCGTAGGTGATGCGGTCGGGCCGTGAATGTTTAGCGATTATAGGACCGACGATCTGGCTCCATTCCTTAGCCACAGTCCCGTCAGCGAGACCGCGCTTGCCAAAAATCGGCTTGGTCAGCCGAGACACCGTCGTGCCGAGTGTTTCAGCGCGATTGCGGCGGTTACTGGGGCGAAACCGGTAGGCAGCCATATCTCAACAATCCGTCCTTTGGTCAGGCGATCGCGGTATGGTAAGGTCAGACATCGACCTCCGCAACAAGAGGCGGCGTCTACCCAACTGATTGTGATCAAACGTGCCTGCTGAACCCGCCACCATCGCAAAATCCTTACTTGATTGGTACGATGCCCATCGCCGCATCTTGTCGTGGCGGGTAGCTCCTGGAGAGGTTCCCGACCCTTACGCCGTCTGGTTGAGCGAAATCATGCTGCAGCAAACGACGGTAGCAACAGTGACCCCCTATTACGGCAATTTTTTGGCAAAGTGGCCACAAGTTGGTGATTTGGCGGAGGCGTCCCTGGATGATGTGCTGCATGCTTGGCAGGGGCTTGGCTATTATACGCGGGCCCGAAACCTGCACAAATGCGCCCAGGTCGTGAGCGTTGAATATGGCGGACAATTTCCAGACACGGAGCTCGGACTGCGTGCCTTGCCGGGTATCGGTCCCTATACGGCGGCGGCCATCGCCGCCATTGCGTTCGGCCGAAAGGCGACGCCCGTCGACGCTAACATCGAACGGGTCGTGGCACGGCTATACGCCGTTCCCGATCCGCTGCCGAAATCAAAACCCCAGATCCGCACGCTCGCCGAGGCACTGACGCCGACACGGCGTGCTGGCGACTTCGCCCAGGCCCTGATGGATCTCGGGGCGACGGTGTGCAAGCCGAAGAAGGCGGATTGCGAGATTTGCCCCTTGTCGGGCCGCTGCCTGGCCAAAAACGAGGCGAATCCCAGCCGCTACCCGTTGAAGGCGCCCAAGAAGGCACGCCCGAAGCGACACGGGGTGGTGTTCTGGGCTGTGCGTGGCGATGGCGCAGTCCTGGTTCGCCGCCGGCCGGAGACGGGTTTGTTG
This sequence comes from uncultured Rhodospirillaceae bacterium, assembly GCA_913048145.1. GTDB lineage: Bacteria > Pseudomonadota > Alphaproteobacteria > Rhodospirillales > Casp-alpha2 > UBA3470. Next base: position 3,944 of record CAJWVP010000047.1, on the reverse strand, counting down.
GGTGGAATGATAGAATTTCCGACCACCGAATGGCGGGAACTAGCGTGGGAGGGCAATTCCTGGCACGATTGGGCACCAGCTACTGCAGATTGGTGCGCGCTTGCGGAACCTGTCACTCACGGCTTCACGCATTTTCTGTTGGAATTAACTGTGATGCGTGGCGCCGTCGATGGCAGCGACGGTAGATGGTGCCACCCCGATGATTTTGGTGATCTGGCCCTGCCGACGGCGATGAAGAAGGTCGCCGCCGCGGCCGCTCAGTCGTCGTAGGCGATCAGCGTGTCGATGGGAATATCAAAACGATCGCGGCCGTTCAGGAACGTCAGCTCGATGATGCAGGCTGCGCCGACCACTTTGGCGCCAACCTTCTTAAACAGATCGACGGAAGCCCCCAACGTGCCGCCAGTTGCCAGCAGATCGTCCAGAATGACGATCCGTTGGCCCGGTTGGACGCAATCTTCCTGAATTTGGATGGTGTCGGATCCGTATTCCAACTCGTACTCATGGCTGACAAGCGCCCCCGGCAGCTTGCCTTCCTTGCGGACCATAGTGAAGCCCAGGCCCAAGCGCGAGGCCAAGGGCGCGGCAACCAGAAAGCCCCGCGATTCAATTCCCGCCAGCATATCTGGCTTGTGCTGGGAAACGGCCTTGGACAGCCGGCCCAGGGCCACGTTCCATGCATCAGGATGGGCCAAAAGGGTCGAGATGTCATAAAACAGAATGCCCGGCTTCGGGAAGTCGGGGATGGACCGGATGTGGTCTTTCAAATTCATGATGAAATTTCCGCGCGTAATGAACTCTCGGGAACACGTTAATGACAGGAACGGGATCAATCAAACATGCTCGTTCCTAGCGGTGGGGCCGTGGAGCAGGGGAAATGAAATAGTTGTCTCATGAATTGATATAGTGTTTCATTTTGTCACAGTAGATCCTAAATCATAATTAGTTTCCCTCCCTTTATAACCAAGACCAAATATGCGGCAGAGATGGAAGATTCAGAGGTAAACGATCATATCGTCTCGCGCTTCTCGCGCCTCAGCTCGCGTCCCAGTAGGTTTTGTTACGGGTGGCTTTGAAATCGATGTGCACGTTGGCGAAGAAAGTGGGTATTCAACTTTACACCTTGCCCCGCATTGTCCGCGTCATGTCGGCGAACCGCAATTCTGAGCGTTAGCCCCGGTATTTCGATGCCTATTGGAGTCAAATCCCGAATCGATGGATCGAATTAGGAGAACTGAGCTCATGAACGACCAATCCCGCGTCTTTCATCGTCAACTGGGCAAGGATATGCCCCGCGCAGTCGGCGGCGAGGGCGTGTATCTCATCGATGCCGACGGTAAGCGCTACCTGGATGCCTCGGGCGGCGCCGCCGTTTCCTGTCTTGGCCACGGCGATCCGGACGTCATCGAAGCGATCAAGGATCAACTGGACACCTTGGCCTTCGCGCATACGGGCTTCTTCACGTCTGGCCCGGCAGAGGAGTTGGCGGACCTCTTGATCGAGCAAGCGCCGGATGGTTTCGGTGCCGTCTATTTCGTGTCTGGGGGCTCGGAAGCGGTAGAGGCTGGCCTTAAGATGGCGCGCCAGTATTTCCTGGAGATCGGTGAGCCGTCCCGCAATAAGTTTATCGCTCGACAGCAAAGCTATCACGGTAACACGTTGGGCGCGCTCTCTGTGGGAGGTAATGTGTGGCGGCGTGAGCCGTTCAAAGAACTCCTGACCGAGGCGTCGCACATTTCGCCGTGCTATGCCTACCGGGGCCGTGGTGACGATGAATCGGAGGAGGAATACGGACACCGAGTGGCTGACGAGTTGGAGGCGGAGATACAACGTCTCGGCCCGGAGAACGTCGCCGCGTTCATCGCCGAAACGGTGGGTGGTGCGACGGCCGGTGTGATCCCGCCCGTGGCCGGCTACTTCAAACGTGTCCGAGAGATTTGCGGTCGACATGGCGTGCTGTTGATCCTCGATGAGGTCATGTGCGGCATGGGCAGAACGGGGACCTTGTTCGCCTGTGAACAAGACGGCATCTCGCCCGACATCATCTGTGTCGCGAAAGGGTTGGGCGCCGGCTACCAACCGATTGGCGCCACCATAGTCAACAGCAAGGTGTTGGAAACGTTCCAGCGGGGTTCCAGCCTCTTTCAGCACGGCCATACCTACATGGGCCATCCCACAGCCTGTGCTGGGTCTCTGGCCGTGCAGCGCAAAGTCAAGGACCAAAACCTTCTGGCGGATGTGCGCGAACTTGGCGAACAGTTGGTCACCAAACTGAGCGAGCGGTTCGGCAATCACCCGCACGTCGGAGACATCCGGGGGCGGGGACTGTTTCTTGGGATCGAATTTGTGGCCGATCGGGCCTCCAAAAAGGCTTTCGATCCGGCCAAGAAACTGCACACCAAGATCAAAGCCGCGGCCATGCGCGAAGGCCTCATCTGCTATCCCGGCGGTGGCACCGCAGATGGCGCCGAGGGCGATCATGTCCTACTGGCACCGCCGTTTATTATCACGCTTGATGAGCTTGATGAATTGGTGAAGAAATTGGGAAAGGCCGTGGATACGGCCTTGGCGGAGGTCAAAGAATAATGCGGACCCACCTCGCCATGATCTGGGATCGCCCCGCCTCTGCGCAGCAAACCCTTGTCACCCGCGGCCGGATGGGTGCACAGTTTTCCTAGGGATAGTCCTGCACGGGGAGAAGCCCGCTTGCGTGTTGTAAAAGTTACAGAATTTAATAATTCGAATCGCTTAATGACGATAAGTAAGTCGCTGACAGGTTGGTTCGGACAGTTGGGCTTGGCCTGGGTGGGCGCCTATTTTGCGCTTGATGGCGCAGGGCAATTGGTGAACCCCGATTTTAAGCTGCTGGGCTAAGTTGCAGACATTCACTGGGAGTAAAAACTCTAGGAGAAAAGCCATGAGAATGAAGAAAGTTCTTCTTACCGCCGCCACTGTGGTGGGCCTGGTCCTTGTGGTGGGCGCGGCAGATGCGGCTATGAAGAAACAGTTCATCTCCATCGGCACCGGCGGTGTCACCGGTGTGTACTATCCCACGGGCAGCGCGATTTGCCGTCTGGTGAATAAGGGTGGCAAGAAGCACGGTGTGCGTTGCTCCGTGGAGTCTACGGGTGGTTCAGTTGACAACATCAATATGATCCGCGCGGGTGAACTGGACATGGGCGTTGCCCAGTCGGACTGGCAGTTCCATGCCTATCACGGTTCGTCCAAGTTCAAGAGCCAAAGCGCCTACAAGGAGTTGCGGGCCGTGTTCTCAGTGCATGCCGAGCCGGTTAGTATCGTGGCCCGCAAGGACTCAGGCGTGAAAACCGTTGATGATCTTGTTGGCAAACGCGTCAACATCGGCAACCCTGGTTCCCGTGCGTTAGCCACCTGGAGTGTCATGTGGGGCGCCATGGGCAAGTCCAACGGCGATCTGAAGTTGGCCGCGCAGATGAAGTCCGCGGAAACCCCATCGGCACTATGCGATAACAAAATTGATGCCTTCTTCTGGCTGGTTGTTAACCCTGCGGCTCTGAATAAGGAAGCCACGACCAACTGTGACGCCGTATTCGCGGCCGTCGACAACGCGGCCATCGCTAAACTGGTGAAAGAAAACCCGTTCTATCGCCGGACGACCATCCCGGGCGGCATGTATCGCGGCAACCCGAAGGATATCAAAACCTTTGGTGTGGGCGTCACGTTTGTGTCCTCGACCCGTTCGCCCTACGACACCGTCTACGCGGTCGTGAAATCAGTGTTCGACAACTTCGCGCAGTTCAAGAACTTGCATCCGGCGTTTGCGACGTTAAAGGAAAGTGAAATGATCAAAGACGCGCTTTCCGCGCCGCTGCACGACGGTGCCATAAAGTACTACAAAGAACGTGGCTGGATGTAATCTGGATATCGGTGGCGGAGGCCCTTGGTCCTTCGCCATTGTTCTTCGC
>CAJWVP010000046.1 GCA_913048145.1 uncultured Rhodospirillaceae bacterium | reverse complement strand
GGGGAGGGGTGTGTGAAGCGCGCAATTGCTTCCCATATTAGCTATCGAAGGGACAATCTTGCGCGGGCCTAAGCGTTTGCAAGTCAGACAGGGGCCGGTATAGTCCCGCAGGTTTTCTCACGGTGCGTCGAAACCTCTTAAGATGGCTTCGGGGTGTCGGAATTAAGGAGTTCTAGATGTTCATTTCATCAGCCTACGCACAGGGAGCCGGTGGTGGTGGCAGCGGCCTGGAGGCCATGCTCCCCCTGGTCCTTATCTTCGTTGTCTTCTACTTCCTTCTGATTCGTCCACAACAGAAGAAGATGAAAGATCACAAGGAGATGCTGGTGAATATCCGGCGCGGCGATACGGTGATCACTGGTGGCGGGATCACCGGCAAGGTCACCAAGGTGGATAACGAACACGAGGTCACCGTCGAGATCGCCAAGGACGTGAAGGTGAAAGTCCAGCGCAGTCTTATTTCCGGCGTGCAGACGAAGGGCGAGCCCGTAAAGGGCAGTGCCGCCAACGAGAACGCCAATCAAAAACCCGGTGGTGGCGTTCTTGGCAAGCTGTTCGGAATGGGCGGCGGTCAGCAACAGGGTCGGGTCAACAATGACGCGGCCCCTGAACCCAACAACGAGGCGGATTCTATACCTGAACCGGAAGAGACCGAAGACTCGGTGGCCAAGGACGGCGACGCGAATCAGGTTGGCGGCGGCGACAGAGAAGTTAAGAAGCAATAACCCGAAATAGCGCTGGACCTGCCGATGGTTTATTTTGCCAAATGGAAGATCGTGTTAATCCTCATCGTTTGTGTGTTGGGGTTCGCGTTCTCGACACCGAATTTCCTGAACGAGAAGACCGCTGAGAGCCTGCCAACCTGGCTGCCGCATAAGCAGGTCAGCCTGGGCCTTGACTTGCAGGGGGGATCGCATCTGCTGCTGGAGGTCGACGTTAACACGGTGATCAAAGAGCAACTGGAATCGCTGGTTGATTCCATGCGCGTCGAGTTGCGTAAAAACAAGATTGGCTATGGTGCGCTCGGTATCGAAGGCCAGACTGCGAAGGTGACGATCCGCAAGCCCGAACAGTTCGAGTCCGCGCGCTCGGCGGTCAGCGTGATCGACCCGGGAACGCAGACGGAGATCGACGGCAACACCATCCGCATCTCTTTTACAAGCGACACCCTCGCAAAACGTCGCACAGCGGCGCTGACCCAGTCCTTGGAAATCATTCGCCGCCGGATCGACGAAACGGGCGTGCGCGAACCGACCATTCAGCGCCAAGGTGACGACCGGATTCTTCTGCAAGTTCCGGGTGTTGAAGATCCCGAACGCCTCAAGCAACTCATCGGCAAGACCGCGAAGATGACCTTTCATCTGGTCCACGCACAATCGGGCGGCCAAAACCTAACGCGGACGCCGCCAGGGGCGAAGTGGTTGCCGCACATGGATGACGGTAGCGGCCAGGAACGGAACGTCCTGATTCGTAAACGGATCATGGTATCCGGCGAAGACCTTGTCGACGCTCAACCGTCCTCGGACGGACAAACTGGCGAGCCAGTGGTGACTTTCCGGTTTAACACCCGTGGCGGTAAGAAGTTTGGCGTCGTCACGTCGGCGAACGTCAACCGCCCCTTCGCGATCGTTCTTGACGGCACGGTCATCAGCGCCCCGGTGATCCGTGAGCCGATCCTCGGCGGTAGCGGCCAAATTAGTGGCAACTTCTCCTTCCGTGAGGCGACAGACCTGGCGCTGTTGCTACGCGCTGGCGCCTTGCCCGCTCCGCTGACCATCCTCGAGGAGCGGACTGTCGGTCCAGGGCTTGGACAGGATTCTATCGATGCCGGCAAGATCGCCTCGATCATTGGCATGGTGCTGGTCATCGTGTTCATGGGTATCGCCTACGGTCGGTTCGGCTTGATGGCCGATGTGGCCTTAACGGTGAACATGTTCTTGATTCTGGGCGCGCTCTCGGTGCTACAAGCGACGCTGACATTGCCCGGCATTGCCGGCATCGTGCTGACTATCGGCATGGCCGTGGATGCAAACGTTCTGATTTTTGAGCGTATTCGCGAAGAAGTCCGCCAGGGTCGAACGCCCATATCGGCCATTGACGCGGGATACAGTCGGGCGTTGACGACTATTATTGACGCCAACGTCACGACGCTGATCGCGGCTATCCTGCTTTACATCTTTGGCTCTGGGCCGATCCGGGGCTTCGCGGTGACGCTGGCGATTGGCATCGTCACCTCTATGTTCACGGCCATAATGTTGACGAGGTTATTCGTGGTCACGTGGCTACGACGGACGCGGCCGGCGGAATTGCCGATCTAGGGCCGGGAAGGGAATAGAGATATGCGTGGACTTCGTTTTATCCCAGCGGACATCAATATCAGCTTCATTCCGAAGCGGATTATGTTCTTTATTTTCTCGGCCGTATTGATCACATCTTCCGTCGGGTTATTCCTTACGAAAGGTCTCAACTACGGCATCGATTTCCAGGGCGGGATACTGATGGAAGTGCGCACCGACAAGGCCGCCGACATCAGCGTCATGCGCACGACGCTGGGCAATCTTGGTCTGGGCGAGGTTGCCCTGCAGGAATTCGGTCAGCCGACAGATGTGCTGATTAGAGTGCAGCGCCAGGAAGGCGGTGAAGGCGCGCAGCAGGTCGCCGTCGAGAAGGTCAAGGCGGCGTTGGGCTCGGGCGTCGACTACCGGCGAACGGAATTCGTCGGTCCGAAGGTGTCGGCGGAGCTGTTCTGGGATGGCGTCATGGCCGTCAGCTTGGCGATCCTAGCGATTCTAGTTTACATCTGGTTCCGTTTCGAATGGCAATTCGGTCTAGGCGCCATCGTGGCATTGACCCACGACGTGTTGTCCACGATTGGCATCTTTGCATTGTTGGGGCTGGAGTTTAACCTCTCCACCGTTGCTGCGGTCCTAACCATCGCCGGGTATTCCATCAACGATACGGTTGTCGTTTATGACCGCGTCCGCGAGAATCTGCGCAAATACAAGAAGAAGGATTTCGGCGAACTTCTAAACGAGAGCGTCAACCAAACTCTGTCACGTACCGTTATGACCTCGGTGACCACGTTGCTGGCATTGCTGGCGCTATATTTCCTTGGTGGCGCGGTGATCAAGGACTTCTCCTTCGCCATGATCTGGGGCGTCATCATCGGAACCTACTCGTCCATATGCCTGGCAGTCCCCATGCTTATGTATCTGAACGTGAACCGTGGCGGCGCTTTGGCCGGAGAGGATGACGACGAAGCCGATCCGGAGATGGCCACCGAAGAGTTGCGGTAAGCCATTTCGCTTGATCTCACCCCTGCCGTTCCAACTGGGCGCCAGCTAATCCAAAGCTATGGTGGCGGGCGCTTCCGCATTGGTGGCGAGGCCTATGAGGGATCCGTTCTGGTGGCACGGGAGAAAACTCTTCTATGGTCGGTTATCGATCCCGGCGTCATCACCTTGGGTGGTCTGGGGCCTGTTATTGACGAACCTGGGATCTTGGTTGTTGGCTGCGGCACTGGGTTTATGGCCCCACCGCCCGATCTCCGCGCCGAACTCAAGGCGCGAGGCATCAGTCTGGAATGGATGGATACGGGCGCCGCGTGTCGGACGTTCAATGTCTTATTGACGGAAGAACGCGAAGCCGTCGCTGCGTTAATTGCCGTGAATTAGGACGCACCTAAGTATGACCCTGGTTAGCTAATCGGTTGGCGACCCTGTCGCAAGCGCCGTTAATCGGTCACGAAAAACGGGGCCCGAAGGCCCCGTTTCCCTATTTTATCGGAACTCCAGTTAGGACACGTTATAAAGACCTTGCGCCGAGACCATAGCGAAAAGCATGGGTATCGACAGGAGAGTGTTGGTTCGGGAGAACAGCATGGCCGTGCGGGCGGCGGCGGCTTTTGTATCCGCGTCTACTTCCACCAAGCCGAGTGCCTTTTGCTGGTTCGGCCAAATGACGAGCCAGACATTAAGGAACATGATGGTGCCAAGCCACATGCCGATGCCGATCATGAGATGGCCGGTGGTGCCGCCTTCCACAAAACCAAGGCTCAGGGCCTGGACGATATATCCGTTCATCCATGCTAGGATCAGCCCAGTGATAATGGTGGCCATGGCGCCCCAGCGGAACCACCACAGCGCTGCTGGCGCTATAACCTTTCCGATTGCCGGTTTCTGCTCGTCCGGGATATTCGGCATGTTGGGAATCTGGACAAAGTTGAAGTAATAGAGCAGGCCGATCCACATGACGCCGCTGATAACGTGCAGCCAGCGGAACAGGAACTTGCCGAAGGCTTCGCCGTCGTAGTCGCCGTGTCCGTAGTACATGCCGAACAACAGCGCCGCCAGAATGAAGCCGCTGATAACTGTGGATCTGAGGTTGGAAAGAATAGCTGCCATTGGGGTCCCCTCCGTAAGCTGAATGGCTAAGCGCGAAAATTTAGAAACAGTCTAAGTACTCTGATATATAGACGCTTACGGCTAGGCTTCAACATTTTTGGCCAAAACTACTGGCGTTTTGGCGTTTCACAAGGGAGAAGGGCTCAGGTGATGAGAATGAACAGTCCAAATTTCGCCACCGATTCGGCACCCGAAGTGGGGAATATAGACCTGGCCAGACGTCTCCGCGAGGGTGATCGGCCGCAGTTCCTGTGCTGTCTCTTCGCACCGGAAGAGCACTACGATGCCCTGCTAGCACTCTACAATTTCAATCTTGAGATTGCCCGGGTCCGTTTGACCGTGAGCGATCCCGTGGTCGGTCAACTGCGCCTGAAGTGGTGGTACGATGCGGCCGAAAGGCTTGGGAGCGGAACCGCTCCCAATCACCCGGTGGTCCAGGCCATGGACCGCGTGGCTCGGGACCGGGGGATCGATACCGTTGATTTATTGAGCTTGGTGCAGGCCCACGCCGATGATTTGGCGCCAGCACCACCAGCCCATATGGATGACCTTTACCGCTACGTGGATCGGACGGCTGGCATCATCCAGAATCTTGCCGTCCGGATTGTCGACCCTAAGGCCGCCGACGGCACCAAGGCTGCCGCCGCTGGCGTTGCTCGGGCTTGGGGATTGTCACGACTGCTATGGGCGGCGCCGTTGCACGCGGCGCGTGGTTGGCTGTATCTGCCGCCGGGACCGAATGGTGCGGCCGGCCGCGTGACAGCGGCGGACCTGAAGGCCTTGCGGGCTGACGCCGCGCCACCGGACCATGTTGTCGCGTCCCTGCGGTTGGTTGCCGAGGCGGCGGAAGAGGCCCTTCGCAGGGCGCGCTCTCGGCGAGACGTGCTGCCTGCACCCATGCGTGCGGCTTTGCTCCCCGGCGCCTTGGCTGGCATGGCGCTGAACCGGCTTCGGCGGGTGGATTTCAATCCAACGAAACGCCCTCCACGTCCCGACGAACCCGGGCCTCTTGATATGATCCGGTTGTGGTTATGGGCCCAGGCGGGCCGCTACTAGCCATGATTTGCGATGGTCGAGCTTGAGACGCATCAGTGCTTAGGACAAGACCTGCGGGAAGTTGGTCTGAGAATTCGCAATATAGAGCATGAAGGCGCTGTCAGTCGTGTCGTCGAACTAACGGATCTGGAGGATCAACACCGCGTCGGTCTTGGGACCGCGACTGCGCTAAGTGATAGTTCGGTTTCTGAAAAGCCAGTCGCGGTGGCGCGGTGCGGTGGACCGATGCGCCATATAATTGTCCTCGACGACCTCGAATAACTGTAGGGTGGTCCAGGCGAATGTCTCGTCGTCATTCGACGGGATTGCGTCATACATGGCCCAAACGAGCAGCGGGAAATAGGCCACAAGCAGCCAGTCGACGACCGCGAACTTTAAACGATATCGACCATACGCAGGGGAGGGGCGAACAGCGCTCAATTTTGTCCGTCCAGACGCATTTTAGGCGTGGGACAAGTTTAAGTGTTTTTGGAGCCTGAGACAGGTAAGCCCCATCCTTGCTGTTGGTTAGTGCTTGATATCTGGTATTTATGATGAGAATAGGGCGGCAGGAAAGGAGGACGAAAACATTCGGCCCCGCCTGGTGGCCGGACTGTGGAGAGGGGTTTTCATGGAATACAACTACTTAGGGATCAGCGGCTTGAAGGTTTCGCCGATCTGTTTGGGCGCAATGATGTTCGGTGGGCGAACATCCGAAGCCTTATCGGGACGGATCATTTCCAATGCCCGGGACGCCGGCGTGAACTTTATCGATACGGCTGACGGTTACGGCAACGGCGAATCGGAGCGGATCGTCGGCAAGTTCATTCGCCGCCATCGCGACGACTGGGTTCTGGCGACTAAGGTCTACAATCCCATGGGCGACGGCCCCAACGACCGGGGTTTGAGCCGCAAACACATCATGCAAGGCTGTGACGCCAGCCTGAAGCGCATGAACACGGATTACATTGACGTCTACTACTTCCACAAGGATGACGAGGGCGTGCCGCTCGAGGAGAGCATCGAGGCGGTGGCCGATCTAATCGCCGCAGGCAAGCTCCGTTATTGGGGGCTCAGTAACTATCGGGGGTGGCGCATCGCGCTTGCCTGTGCCATTGCTGAGCGCATGGGCGTGCCGGCCCCCGTCGCCTGCCAGCCCTATTACAATGCCATGGATCGCACGCCGGAGGTGGAAGTGTTGCCGGCATGCGATTACTATGGTCTTGGCATTGTGCCCTATAGCCCCTTGGCGCGCGGGGTCCTTACTGGGAAATACGGCGTCTCCACCGACGACAAAGGGAAGGGGACGCGGGCCAGCACCAACGACCTGCGCCTGATGCAAACCGAATGGCGGACCGAAAATTTGCAGATCGCCCAAGAAATCAAATCGCGCGCCGAGATGGCGGGGATTACCGCCGGTCAGTTTGCCTTGAACTGGGTCCTTAACAATTCGCTGGTCACTTCGGTACTGGCGGGGCCGCGGACCATGGGGCAGTGGAAAGAGTATCTGGGGGGGCTCCACTACGAGTTCACTGATGAGGATGAGCAATTCCTCAACAACTTCGTGCCCGGCGGACACCCGTCAACGCCGGGATACATTGACCCGCAGTATCCCTACACGGGTCGCCAGCCTTGGACAGGGTCACGCCAATGATTATCAACATGTTCCGTCGTGTTTGCGCTGTGGCCATGATCGCCGTCGGCCCGATTCTTGCTAGTCCGCCGGCGCTCGCTGACGACACGTATTCTTCCGACGAAATCCTTCGTGTGGCTGCGGATTTCTTCGATGGGGCCACCGAAGGGCTGGCGTCCATTGTTGAGAAGACCTTCGCCGAAAAGGGGCGGCCAAACGGTTTTGTCGCCGGCGAGGAATTCAGCGGCGCCTTCATCGTTGGCCTACGATATGGCCAGGGCACGCTCAACCGCAAGAATACGGATGCCCGGAAGATCTATTGGCGGGGGCCGTCGGTGGGTTGGGATTTTGGCGGTAATGCTTCGAAGGTCTTTACGTTGGTCTATAACATCAAATCCGAAGATGACATCTTCCAGCGGTTCCCTGGCGTGGACGGCAGTTTATATTTCATCGCGGGTTTCGGCATGAATTATCAGCAGCGCGACCAGATTGTTTTGGCGCCGATCCGCACTGGGGTCGGGCTACGTGCGGGCGCCAACTTGGGCTATCTGCACTATCGCCGAGATAAAGGTTGGTTGCCGTTCTGAGGTCTATTCGGCGGCGTTTTGTTGCCCGCCCAGCCATTCTTCCAGGGATGCCAGGGCGCGTTGTGATTGGGCCTGCTTCCGCGCCCGGCCTTTCACGCGTCGGCCTTTTTCATTGCGCATGTCGATGGGAGGGAACAGTCCGAAGTTGACGTTCATGGGCTGAAAGGTCTCTGGTCGTGCGCCGCCGGCCACATGACCTAGAATGGCACCCAAGGCCGTGGTCTCCGGTGGCAACGAGAGCGAAAGGTCGAGCCGTTCCGCTGCCGCGAACCGACCGGCTAGAAGGCCGAGCGCCGCACTTTCCACATAGCCTTCACAGCCGGTGATCTGACCGGCAAACCGGAGCCAAGGCGCCGTCTTCATGCGCAAGGTTTTGTCCAAGAGGATCGGGCTGTTGATAAAGGTGTTGCGGTGGATGCCGCCCAGGCGAGCGAATTCCGCGTTTTCCAGACCCGGAATCATTCGAAAGATCCGCTTCTGTTCGCCGTAGGTAAGCTTGGTCTGAAATCCAACCATGTTGTAAAGCGTGCCCAACGCATTGTCTTGGCGAAGCTGGACGATCGCGTGGCAACGCCGGTCCGGCGTTTTGGGATTGGTCAGGCCGACGGGCTTCATGGGACCGTGCGCCAAGGTCTCGCGCCCGCGTTCCGCCATCACCTCAATGGGCAGGCAGCCCTCAAAATACGGAGTATCGAGCTCCCAATCCTTGAATTCCGTTTTGTCTCCGGCCAGAAGCAAGTCGATGAACGCGTCGTATTGATCGGCATCCATGGGGCAGTTGATGTAGTCGGCTCCGTCGCCCTTGTCGTAACGCGATTGGAACCAGGCTACGTCGAAGTTGATTGAATCTTTATGGACGATAGGTGCGATGGCGTCGAAGAACGCTAGCGACTGTTCGTCTGTGGTCTCCCGGATGGCGGCCGCCAGGGCCGGCGATGTGAGCGGCCCGGTTGCGACGATCACCGATCCCCACTCCTTTGGCGGCAAATCGGCGACTTCCTCACGTCGAATTTCCACCAACGGCTCGTTCTCCAAGGTCGAGGTCACTGCCTGGCTGAAACCGTCCCGGTCCACGGCCAGGGCGGAACCCGCGGGCACGCGATGGGTGTCCGCGGCGGCCATGATTAGGGATCCGCACTGGCGCATCTCCGCATGCAATAGACCGACGGCGTTGGCTTCCGCGTCGTCGGAACGGAAGGAGTTAGAACAAACCAATTCCGCCAAACCATCCGTATGGTGTGCGTCTGTTTCGCGTACCGGGCGCATCTCATGCAGGACAACGGGGATGCCCGCGCGTGTGGCTTGCCATGCGGCTTCGCTTCCTGCGAGGCCGCCGCCGACGATGTGGATGGGTGAATCGGTATTTTGAGCCATGGCGATTATACGTGTACGTCGTGAAGGTGCGGGAAACATAGTGACGGAAAGCAAAGCAAGCAACGCCCATCGACCAGGAGGAGACGACCAAAGCCGTGATGTTCCGCAGCTAAGCCCCGCTCTCGGCAGTTAGGTCGTACTTAAGCGACCAAACCAGGACCACGGGTTGCCATGTGATCGCGGTCAGCGCCATGATCTGAAACAGCAGATTTTGCATCCGACTTCCTGACGCTTATAATGACGTCATGAACATCTTCGATAACGTCGAGGCTTTGTCGGCGCGCGTTCCGGATGGTGCGTTCGTCGCCTTGCCGCCAGAGTACAGCTGGGTCCCGGCATCCCTCGCACGGGCCTTGATTGTCCAGGGGACCCGAGACCTCCATGTCCTCTGTGTACCCATCGGGGGCATTACTGTTGATATGCTAATTGGGGCCGGGTGTATTGGCACCCTTGAAGCCGCTGCAGTCAGCCTTGGCGAAGCAGGATTGGCACCGAGGTTCACCGAAGCCGTGCAATCGGGCTCGATTCGCATGAAGGATTCAACCTGTCCAGCCATTCACGCCGGCTTGCAGGCGGCGGAGAAGGGTGTGCCGTTCATGCCGTTGGGCGGGCTTATCGGATCCGACATCGAAGCCAATCGTGACGATTGGAGGGTGGTGCCCGATCCCATGGATTCGGGGAATGGCCCCATTGCCCTGGTGTCAGCCCTGAAACCGGACTTCGCCATCTTCCACAGCCCGAAGGCGGACCGACACGGCAATGTCTGGATAGGTAAGCGTCGTGAACTGATGGTGATGGCTCACGCCGCGAAGGAAACTTTGGTGACGGTTGAAAAGATCGTCGACGAGGATTTTCTGGCCGACGAGGCGACGGCTGCCGGGACCCTGGGTAACCTCTATGTCTCCGGCATTGCCGAGGCTAAGAATGGCGCATGGCCGTCCGTTCTCCATGGGGTTTACGAGGCCGATTGCGAAGAAATCGCCACTTATGCCTACGAGGCGAAAACCGTTGAGGGATTCCAAGCGTTTATGGAGAGAACCCTGGCACAAACACGCCTCGCGGCGGCGGAATGAGTTACCAGCCTGAAGAACTTCTCATCTGCGTCATCGCGAACCTATTGGAATCGGACCCAACGGTTCGCCATGTCGCCGTTGGCGCGGCCTCACCTATTCCTGGATCGGCGGTGCTCTTGTGCCGCGAGGAGACCGGTGATCGGCCGCGAGCCTCGATCATCCATGGCGAAACCAACAATCCCTTCACCGACGGCGCGCGGGAGATCTTCGACTGCGCTGGCCAAGGGCGAATCGATGTGTTTTTTCTGGGCGGCGTGCAGATCGATGGCCAGGCCAACATCAATCTGCTGGGCACGATGGGCGAGGGCGGTTATCCGGCCATTGACCGGCGGTTTCCCGGCTCCTTCGGCTCGGCCTACATGTATTTCGTCGTCCCCAAGGTGATCCTGTTCCGTCCGGAGCACAGCCGGCGGGTCTTCGTCGATGAGGTCGACTTTATCAGTGCCCCGGGTGTCAGCGCGCGCGACGTGCACCGTCCGGGTGGGCCAAAATTTCTGGTTACGGAACTTTGCCTCATGTCCTTTAACGCCGAGCGTGCGCGGTTCCGTCTGGAATCAGTGCACCCCCCACATACGGTGGAGGAAGTGCGCGATAATACCGGTTTCGATTTCGATGTCGCGGATACTGTTCTGATGACGCCGGAGCCCGAGGCTGACCGCCTGAACGTGCTGCGGAGCCGGGTCGGCGTGGAGATTGGCAACACCTATCCTGGTTTTGCATCCCGAGTGTTCGGGATCGAGCCCGCAAAGGAGGCGGTCGCATGAAGCTGATGGCTGTTCGAATGTTCGCGATCCTTGGGGTTTTCGTCATTGTGTTGCCGTTAATATGCAGAAATTCGGAAAATTAGCCAATTCATCATGGGGTCTGCTATATAAAGGGCCATGGTCAATACGATCACATACGGCCTGCCGGCCTCCTATTACACCACCCAGCACGGAAAACCGGATGGGGGTAATGCTCGTTCCGATGAGGCCGACGGAGACCGGACGGTCCGGGACACGGTGGAGATCAGCGAAGACGGTCAGAAGATCATCAATCTGACCCGTGGCGCGGAACTGGCGGCTCAATTGCCGGATGCCGGCGCCGACCGTGAGGCCTTTAATGCGGCCCTGGAGCGGGCGCAAGAAGACATTAAACGCATCACGACCTTGTTCGGTGGCGTGCTCAATCTGGTGACGGAGTTGCAACCGCGGTTTTCCGAAAATGGCCAAAGCCTGGCGGGCACGGCGGGGTTGGACCCCGATATCGCGGCGCAATTGCGCCAGGCATTCAACGATATCCGGCAAATTTCTGCCGAAGTGGATCAGAATCTTCGGCAACGCCAATCTGAACTCTAGTGGCTTGGTTTTCCATGTGTCTTGCTGATAGCTCCTTTAGGTTGATGTCGAAAAAGGAAATCAAGAGGCTGATCAGAAATGAAGTCAGGACAAGTTTGACAATCGTGTCGTGGACGCTGGCGTTTATGTAAGATTCTTCCCGTTCAGTTGCCCTCGAGCCTGCACGATCCTCAAGCCGGCGATCAAACGTACCGTCAGGAATTTGGCCAGAGAACCATCTGCGTGCACCGGGACCGGGCGATGGTGCGATCCGCGAAATCGTTAACTGCTATAGGCGGCGCGTCAGAGGCTGTTGTGGGTGCCGTCGCAGAACGGCGGGGTCTTGGTCCGTTTGCAGCCGCAGAAGTAGACGGTCTCTGTCTTCTCCGCATGGTGGACTAGCGGCAGGAACGACGTCGCGCGGTGGGTGCCATTGCAGAAAGGCTGAGTTTCGGCGTGCCCGCAGGCGCACCAGAGATATGGGCGGCCCTCCTGGACCTCCAATTCATAGGGTCCTTTTTGGGCCATGTGCGGTTCAGAGTGATTAAGATCGTCGGACATTGGGAATCCTCACAGTGGGTCGATGCGGTCTCAGACCGATTGGAAAATCATAGGCGACATTTGCGTCGGGTGTCAGTAAGCAACAAACATGGGGGTATGCACCATCAGGCGGCGCGCCCTATGCGCTATGTGTATCGCGTATGGTTCTAGCTTCGGCAGAGTTCATGCCATCGCCGAATATAGCCCGGAAGAGGCGGCGGTATTTGCGGCGCTCTGCCATGTGGACCATGTCGAAGTATGGCGTATTCTTAAGGAAGATGGCGAACCGCCGCAGGGCGACTCTCGACCAGAAGTTGTCTAATTGGTTTCCATTCTAACCACTTTTTTAGAATGGGGAGAACGTATTGGTGGCGGCCGTGTGAGCGACTGGTACTGCGCCATAACAGAAAATTGTTATGGATTAGTGGTAAAGGTGTCGTACGGATACGGCATGGCGGTTGAATGTCGCCCGCGACCGCTACAATTAGGCCCT
>CAJWVP010000045.1 GCA_913048145.1 uncultured Rhodospirillaceae bacterium | reverse complement strand
CTACGGCGACGCCACCGTACGGCCTGCGCCCGTCGATACGGCAACGGCCCGAGAGATGATCAATGAGGTCCGCGGCCTGGCACCCATTCGTGGATACCGAAACATGCCCAAAGGCGACCTGGATGCCCTAGCCGAGGCAGTGGCGGCGGTCTCCAGATTGGCAGCTATCGAACGCCCATGTATCCTGGAAGCGGAAATCAATCCGCTTTGCGTAGCCAAAGCCGGAGCGGGCGTTCTTGCCGTTGACGCCCTTATTCGCCTAACTCCTTGATTGGCAACGCCAGCCCGAAAGGTGCCCACCCCATGAAACGTGCCGTATTGGTCATTTGCGACGGGCTGCGTGCCGACATGATCCGTCCGGAATGGACGCCGAACCTCTGCCGGCTGAGCGCTACCGCCCGTCAGTTTATTAAGCATCGCAGTGTCTTCCCCTCTACCACGCGGACCACATCGGCCTCCATCGCCACCGGCTGCCATCCCGGTCAACACGGCCTGGAAGGCAATGCCGTGGCTCTGGACGAGGGTAAAGGCCTAGTGCCGCTGTCCGTCGGCGCGCCGGACTTTCGTGACCGGTTGAAGGCGGCGACAGGTCGGACCCTGCGCGTCCCCACCATGGCCGAACGTCTCAAGGACGCGGGTGGCAGCATTGTCTACTCCAACGTCTCGCCCGGCGCCGCCTATTTCCAGGATCCGGACAATCACGGCTACGTCTATCATCGGGCCGGCTCCTTTGGCCCGGGCGGCCAACCCATAGTTGGCGATGACCACCTCAACGTGACCCACGACGCCGAGGGCGACACGGCGATGACGGAACGGTTCTGCCAAGAGGTGCTGGGCGATCGCAAACCGGCGTTCGCCGTGCTGTGGCAGTGCGAGCCGGACCACTCTCAGCATTCCCACGTACTCGGCTCGCCAGAGCACTTGGCTGCCATCGCGGCGGCCGACGCAAACGCGGGCACGGTGGCCGAAGCCGTGGATAAGCTGAATGCGACGGGTGAAGACATACTACTTCTGATCGGATCCGACCACGGGCACGAAACCGTCGGTGAAATTGTCGACCTGGATGCGAAACTGGTCGCCGCCGGTTTCAAGGCGCATACCGATTCCAGTGACGTGGTCGTCGCCTCCCAAGGTTTCAGCGCCTTCGTTTACCTGGCTGACAACCAACGCCACAAAATAGCAGACATCGCCCTCTACCTGGACAGCCTGGACGGAGTCGGCGACGTCTATGCGGGCGCCGATCTGGAGAGTATCGGACAGCGATCCGATGGCGCCCTGGCCATCGCCGTGGACGCCGCCAAATCCGATACGGAAACGGCATACGGTATTCCCGGCCTCAGCGCCGCCTTCGCCAATCGGTTTTCCATGACCCTGGAGACGGGCAAGGGCGAGCATGGCGGCCTCGGCAAATACGAACAGAACCCGTTCCTAATGGCCATCGGGGGAGGGTTTGCCGCCGGCTCCCAGACCGATCAAGAAACCTCCGCCGTGGATATTGCGCCGACGGTTCTTCGCCATCTGGACCGGCCGAGGGACGGCATGGACGGCGCAACGCTCTCGCGACAATGAGAGAACCCATCGAGTCCAATCCCTGGCTGGCCCGATTGCCGATCCTGGTGGCCGCGCACCTGGTCGGGACGGTTAACGTAGTCTCAGTCCTGGCCATGGCGCCGGTCATCTCCAACGAGCTCAGCCTGACGGCAACCCAGTTCGGCCTGTTCATCACCGCCTACTACATGGCCCAAGCCATCGGCTCGCTGCCGGCCGGGGTCATGACCGACCGGTTCGGCATCGGCCGGTCCCTATTCATCGGTCATATCCTGATGGCGCTGTCAGCGGTCATGCTAAGCTATGCCGACGGCTATTACGAATGCCTGGCTGCCTTGTTCTTCATGGGCCTCGGCTACTCCATGAACAACCCGTCCACGGCACGCGGCGTCTTCGACTGGTTCCCCCCGGACCGGCGCGGCACGGCCATGGGGATCAAACAGGTGGGCGTACCGGCGGGCGGCATCATCGCAGCGGGCAACGGCGCACTGGTGACCTTGGTGCATTGGCAGGACATCATGTTGGGTATCGCCGCCGCCATCGCGCTGAACGGAATTTTGTGTCTCTACCTGATGAAATTCCACCGCCCCATCCCGCCGGAACAGCAAAAGAATCCGCTGGCCCAAATCGGTGAAGTTCTCGGCGACCCAAACACCCATGTCTTCTCGGTCTCCAATGGTCTGTTGAACGTGGGTCAGACCAACTTCTTCGGTTTCCTCACCCTATTCCTAACGGAGGTGGCCCGCGCCAGTCAGCCGATGGCCGGTTTCGCGATGGGCCTGGCGCAGACCGCGAGTTTCTTCGCCCGCATCTATTTTGGCGCGCTCAGCGACAAATTCGTCGGCCGGCGGGTTGTGCTGTGCAATTGGATCTGCGGGACAGCGGCGGTGTTTCTAGCCGCCATGATCTGGGTAACGCCCGGCTGGGGGCTCTGGTACGCCATGGCTTTGGTGTTGGTTCTTGGGGTCACCATCGCGTCGTTCGCGCCGGTCGGGCAAGCCATCGCCTTGGAAATGGTCGACCCGCGCCTGGCGGCATCGGCAGTGGGTTATTCCATGGTCGGCGTGCATATCGGTGGCATGATGGGTCCGGTGATTTTCGGTTACGTTGTCGATACTTGGGGTGGCTATGACAACGCCTGGCTGGTCACGGCAGGATTAGTCGCCATCGGTGTTGGGCTATTGGCCTTCAAATTCCGTGAGGGCCCACCAAAATGAGCGAGGCCCAACTCAACCCCTGGCGTGGCCGCATCGTGCTGCTAACCTTGGTCCATGGGGTCGGCACCATCGGCTACACCTCGGTGATGACAATGGCACCGGTGATCCGCGCCGATCTGGATCTGAACGCAACCCAGGTGGGCTCATTCATGTCGGCCTTCTATTTCGCGCTGACCCTCGGCGCCATTCCCGCCGGCGCCTTGGCGGATCGACTTGGCGTTGCCCTGTCGCTTAGCTTGGCGTCTTTCCTAATGGCCGTCGGCGCCGGGCTTTTCGCGGCCATCTCCAGTTATTTACTGGCGGTAATCGCTACGTTTGTCATGGGTTTGGGTTATGCGCTGGTAAATCCCGCTACAGCCAAGGGTGTGCTGAACTGGTTCAAGCCGGAACACCGGGCAACAGCCATGGGGGTTAAGCAGATGGGCGTGCCCATGGGCGGTTTGGTAGCGTCCGGCTTCGGGGCCATGGTGGTGTTCATGCCCTGGCGCTGGGCACTGTGGAGCGCGGCGGCGGCAGCCATGATCATCGGCCTTTGCTGGTGGCACCTAATCCAGCGCCGCACCATCGGGGGCGGAGGATTGGGAGCCGCGCTGCGCAATCTCAAATCGATCATGACCAACCGAAACCTAATGAAATTCAATTTAGCCAGTGTCTCCTTTAACGCCGGCCAGCAATCATTCATCACATACCTCACCTTGTTTCTACGTGACGTGGCCGGCGCCAGTCAGCCATTTGCTGCGCTCTGCGTCGGATTTTCGCAGATCACGGGTGCCGCGGGACGGGTCTTTTGGGCATTCTTCAGCGACCGCTTCGCCAAGGGCCGGCGCAAAGGCGTGGTCGTCGGAATTATGACCACGGCGGCGGCCTCCATGTTCGTGTTCACGGCGGCAAACCCATCTTGGCACGTGGCCGTTCTGGCGATCCTGGCGCTCTTGCTGGGCGGCACAATACTGGCCTATGCAGCTTTATTACACACCATCTGCGCGGAAACTGTGGATCCTAGCCTAGCCGGCTCAGCCATCGGCTCAAACCTGTTTGCCACATCACTGGGCGGCGCAGTCGGCCCGATCATCTTCGGCTTGATCGTCGACCACGCGGGTGGCTACATGGCAGCCTGGACAGCGACCGGGGGCCTAGTTCTGGCCGGCGCAATACTCGTAGCCTTCGGGTTTAAGGAGGACCAATCCGCAACGAAAAACTAAGACCTGGGCCAAGCAGGCTTGTACTTGGGATTAAGTTTTCTTCATACTCCTGGGTTATCGGAACCGAACCAAGGTCTATAATATGACCGGCGCGACACAGAAAATTCCTACCATGTGCCCCATGAATTGCCATCCTACGCTTTGCGGGATGGTGGCGGAAGTCGAGGACGGAAAGCTAGTGAAAATCACCGGCAACACAGACCATCCCGACAGCCAAGGGTTCCTCTGCGTACGCGGCCAGGCCGCTGCCGAGATCATCGGCAATCCGAAACGCGTGTTGAAACCGATGGTCCGCGACCGTCGGAACGACGCTTCCTGGCGCGAGGTGGATTGGGACCAAGCACTCGACTTCATCACGTCTCGCCTCCGGATCGCCGGGCGCGAACGGACGGCCATCTGGGGGGGGCATGGGATTCTTGCCAACAATTACGGGCTCGCCTCCAGCGGGCAGCTGTTGGCGCGGTTCGCCAATCTCTATGGGTGCCAATCCTGGGTGCCGGCGATGATCTGCTGGGGCATGGGCGGCTTTGGGCTCGGGCTCACCGGGGCGTTGGAGGTCAACACCAAGGAAGACATCAGCGCCAATTCCAATCTGATCATCATGTGGGGCGCCAATTTCCACAGCCAGCCGAACACAACCCGCCACGTCCGCGCGGCTCAGAAGCGGGGAGCGAAGCTGGTCACCATCGATGTCCGACGCACCGAAGTGGCGGCGCAATCGGACGACGTGTTCCTTCTCAAACCGGGCTCCGACGCGGCGTTGGCTCTGGCGATGATGCACGTGATCATTGCCGAGGACTTGGCGGACGCGGACTTCATCGCCCAGCACACCATCGGCTTCACCGAACTCCGCGACCATGTGGCAGACCTTACCCCAGAATGGGCGGCCGCCGAAACGGGGATCCCGGCGGACCGCATCACGGCGCTCGCCCACGATTACGCCAACAGCCAGCCGGCCGCCATCATCATGGGTGGCAGTTCCATCCACAAAGGCGCCAACGCCTGGCAGTCGGCGCGCGCCATCTCCTGCCTACCAGCTCTTGTGGGCGGCTATGGTGTTGCAGGTTCGGGTTTGGGAGAACGTCACGGCGCCCGGGCCCACGGCGCCGGGTTCCAATCCATCACTGCCGACGACCAGCGCAAGCCTGGCACATACGTGCCGAGCCAGATGTCGGAGATTACCGAGTCGCTCGACGATGGCCGCGTGAAGGCTTTGTTGCTATTCGGGTCGAACTTCATTTCGTCTTTCGCGGACGCGACCCGGGTCGCAGGTGCGCTCAACAAGCTGGATCTGGTAGTCTGTCACGATCTCTTCATGAATGAGACCGCACGTCGACACGCGGATGTCGTCCTGCCCGCAACCGCATGGCTGGAAGACCTAGGCTGCAAGGCCACCCACACGCACGTTTACCTGGCCGAAAAGGTGTTGGAAGCGGAAGGCGAAGCCCGGCCGGTGCAGGATGTGGTCCGCGACCTTGCCAACCGTCTGGATGTGGACGACGTCTATCCCTGGTCTTCCCAAGAAGAGATGCTGGACACGGTCCTTGACCACCCGGGCACGGGATACGCGACCATTGCGGACCTCCGCAAAAACGCCGGCATGGCTCCCATGAACGTCTCCCACGTCGCCTATCCGACCCACGCGTTTGCGACGCCATCGGGCAAGATTGAGTTCTATTCGGAACGGGCTCGGTCGGTCGGCCTGCCACCCCTGCCGTCCCACAGCGATATTGTGACGGATGGTGACGCATATCCCCTGGCGCTCGGCACGGGCCGCACGTTGACCCAATTCCATGCCTTCTATGATCACGGTCAGGCTCTACCCCTGCTAGAGAAACGAGATCCCGGGGGCATACTTTGGCTATCGCCCACAGACGCCATGGCGCGTGGACTTGGCGATGGCGACGCTATCCGCATCTTCAACCACCGGGGCGCGTTCGACGCTAAGGCCCACGTCACGGACCAAATCCCTAGCGGCGTCGTCTGGATGCGCGACGGCGTCGCGGGCTTGAACAACGTCACGTCGGGAGATAAAGTTTTGCCCGACAATGCCTTAGACTTCTTCTACTTCACCGTCGGCAGCGCAAAGTTCGCAGCGAACGTCGAGGTAACAAAGGGCTAGGAAATGAGTGAGGCGATCACCACCACAAGAGATGGAAGCGGTAATTGGCGCCCCGAAGCGGCTATTGAGCCCGCACCCATCAACGCTTGGCCACCAGAACTTATGAAGACCTTGAAGTGGTTCTTCGGCTGGCCCGGGTTCATCTGGCCGGAGAATATCCTATGGCTGGGCGTTAGCGTCCTCTCCTGGCTCTACCTAACGCCAGAGCTGGCGAACATGCAAACCTTCGAGCTCTGGTGGATAGGCGCTCTCTATGCGAAGAACTTCGCCTTCATCCTGATCCTGTTCGGCGGCCTCCACTATTACCTCTATATTCGCCAGGGCCAGGGCGAACGCCTCCGCTTCACCACCAAGCCCTTCCCCACCAACAGCGGCCGATTCAAGTTCTACGACCAGGTAAAAGACAACATGTTCCATACCCTGGCCTTCGCGGTGCCGGTAATCACCGGATATGAGGCCGTGACCTATTGGCTCTTCGCCAACGGGCACCTAGGCTGGTTTGATCTGGCCAACCAAGTCGCCTTCTGGGGTTGGTTCGTTATCGCGCTGGTGCTGGCGCCCTTTATCCATTCTGTGCATTTCTATCTTGGCCACCGCCTTCTGCATACGAAGCCGCTCTATAAACGGTTCCACGCGCTCCACCACAACAACGTCCAGGTCGGGCCTTGGTCAGGACTTTCCATGCATCCAGTCGAGCACGTGATCTATTTCTCCACGATCTGCGTGCAGTGGGCGATCGCGCTGCATCCACTGAACGCCCTTTATCAGTTGCACCTCGCGGCCTTCATGCCTGCACCCGGCCATAGCGGCTTCGAGCGCACGGACATTTGCAAAGGCGTCTTCCTGGCCGCCGGCAGCAACTTCCATTACCAACACCACAAGTACTTCGAGTGTAATTACGGTGGCAGCCTGCTACCGCTGGACAAATGGTTCGGCACCTTCCACGACGGCACGGAAGAGGCGACGCTGCAACTGCGCGAGCAGATGCGAGCGCAACGGGAAGCGAACACGGCCTCCTGAACTTTGAAACTTCCCACCCGGCGTGAGCCCGGCCTAAGGGCATGGGCCCAACCGCTCGACCATGGAACTGCCGCATGGAATGACGTTTTTTGTGCCCAAATTGGAGGCCTCGTGGCTCTTCAACGCGCCGGCAACCTGCAGCGCCCGCGCACCGCGCCAGCCGCGGGTTCGGGCACCAGAAAGTCGTGATGATAGATCAGCTCGTCGACGTCGCCGTAACCGGTCAGCTGTGCGCCGTCCATTACGGTGGGAATTTGAAATGATTGGCTGATGCCTCTGATTTAGTGTTAATTGCTCCATCTGGAAAAGGCCCTTAGTCTGGTGGCGGACCTGGTCAGGGAGGCCCCAGCATGAGCGACGCGCGCACCGTCATCCGCACCGCTGATATCTGTGACGATTTCGAGTTTGAAGCCCGCGTTTGCGAATTGCAGTTCCGCGATTTCGCCGCACGCGAGGACTTCCATGGCGAAGTGGTGACCTTTTCCACCTTCGAATCTAACAAGGGGATCATGGACCTGATCAACCAAGGCGGCGAGGGCAAGGTGCTGATCATCGACGGTCGCGGCTCAGCGCGCCGCGCGCTCTGCGGCGGCAACATCGCCGCCGACGCCCAAGCAGCAGGCTGGGCCGGTCTGATCTTCCACGGCGCTATCCGCGACAGTCATGAATTCACGGGTTTGGATTTTGGCGTCAAAGCGACGCATGTGACCGCCATGCGGCCCTTTCGCGGCGAGGACGCCGGACGCGCGAACGTCACCCTCAACATGGGCGGCATCGAAATTCGCCAGGGCGATTACTGCTACGCGGACCGCGATTGTGTGATCATCCTCGATAATCCTGTACACGAGTAGGCTCAGAGATAATGGCCGAACAGAAAGAAGACTTCGAAACCGATCTGCCTAACGTGGAACTGCAAGACTACGAAACCCTGCAAGAGTTCGCCAAGGCGGCGAAGGCAAAGTTGGACCAGAACGCCTGGGACTACCTATTCGGCGCAGCCTACACGGAAACTACGTGCCGACGAAACCGCCAGGCGCTTGACAGTATGGCCTTCCGACCACGAGTGCTGCGCGACGTGGAGTATGTTGACGCAAGTGCCGAATTCTTGAACCAGAAACTTCGCCTGCCGGTTGTTTTGGCGCCTATAGGATCCATGCAAGACTTTGATGTCGAGGCGGGCGCGGGCCCAACCAAAGCGGCGGCCGAGTTCGGCTGTTTGCATATGCTGAGCTCCGTCTGTGCGCCTGGCCTCGAAGACGTGGCCGCCGCTGCGCCGAACCACCCAAAGATTTTCCAACTCTATGTGCGCGGTGATGCCAACTTCGTTGATGACCACGTGAAACGGGCTATGGATAACGGCTTCATCGCCTTCGCCTTCACGGTGGACCTGGATTACTACTCCAAGCGAGAGCGCGACCTGGCAAAGCGCTACGTGACCACTGGGCGCCGCCTTGCCGGCTATAACGAAGACCATCAGATGCGATTCAGCTGGGACGACGTGAAACGGGTCCAGGACAAATTCGATATTCCAATTATCCTCAAGGGTATTGCCACGGCTGAGGATGCCCAGGTGTGCGTCGAGAACGGCATCGACGTGGTCTACGTTTCCAACCACGGGGGCCGGCAACTGGATCACGGACGCGGCGGCCTGGATGTATTGCCCGAAGTAGTTTCGGCGGTGGACGGCAAGGCCAAAGTCATGTTGGACGGCGGCATCATGCGCGGCGCCGACTTGGTCAAGGCCATGGCGCTGGGCGCCGACGCGGTGGGTATGGGCCGGTTCCAAGGCATGGCCATCGCCGCTGGCGGTGCGCCGGCCCTGGTCCGCGCGTTGGAAATCCTGGAGGACGAAGTCCGCGCCGCGCTCGGCATGCTTGGCGTCACCAGCTACGCGGAACTGGACGCTTCGCATCTCCACCCGAATGCCATCGAGGTGCGTGAGCCACATGTGTTGAGCTGCTTCCCCCTTATCGAAGAGGGCTACTAATCAGCCCCACGCCCCGCGATGGGAGCAGTCAGGTACCAGCTTTTCGGGTTCGAGTTTTCAGCTCCGCGTGGCACCATCAACCACGAATTCATGACCGGAACAGTAGGCCGCATCATCGGATGCCAGAAACAGAACCAAGCGGGCCACCTCGGTGGCGTCCGCCATTCGGCCTAAGGGCACTTTCTCGGCGAGCTTGTCACGTAGCGGCCCAAACTCGTCGAGCATCTGGGTGTCGATGAAACCCGGGTGTACCGAGTTCACTCGGATACCAAAGGGGCCAAGTTCCACGGCGGCAGATTTGCTCATGCCCCGAACTGCCCACTTAGTTGCCGAATAGGCATGGGCCCGGGCTGATGCCACCAGCCCGGCAATGGAGGAGATGTTCACCATCGCGCCGCTTCGCTGTTCCTTCATCACCGGCGCCACCGCGCGCATGCCTAGAAAGACGCCGGTCTGATTAATGGCGACCAATTCATTCCAAACATTCAGGGGCGTCTCCTCCAATCCGAGAACGCGAAAGATCCCTGCGTTGTTAACCAAGACATCGATGCGCCCATACCGATCGACTACATCCCCGATCACACGGGTCCAGGCATCCTCGGACGCCACGTCATGCGCCATAAATTGGCATGCCGCGCCCAACCGCTGGGCGGTGGCAATGCCGCCTTCCGTGTCGATATCGGTGATCACAACCTGCGCGCCGGCGGCAATGAACAATTCCGCCTCGGCAGCGCCCTGGCCGTGCGCACCGCCCGTAATGACAGCAATCTTATCGTCGAGGCGGTTCATGGTCGGCTCTCCAATTCATTGGTGTCGTTCTCTAGGGTCCGGGCCTACTCCCCGGCCCCGTCGCGAAGATGTTTGTATACCATGGTAATGTCGGAACCCGGCAGGGCCTCGTTGGTTTCATCCCAGACCTCGCTGATGGCCTGAGCAATCTTGGTCGGCGTGCCAGCTTCCCTGGCGTTGTCCAGAAACAAGTTCACATCCTTGGTCAACAACGCCGTGGCGAAACCCGTATCGAACGTCTCCGTCAGGATACGCTTCGGGAACTTGTCCGCGGTTGCAGTGTTCTGGCCGGTCGAGACGTTGACGACATCCAGTATGGTTTTCATGTCGATGCCTTGCGACAGGCCGTATAACACGGCTTCCGTGCTGGCCGCCATGGCGGTTCCCGAAAGGAAGTTGTTCAGAATCTTCACGGCTTGGCCCTGGCCCGGTTGCTCGCCGACGTGGAAGGGGTTCTTAGCGAACCCGTGCAGGACATCTTGGTGAGCGTCTACCACCGCCCTGGGTCCGGCAAGCATCACCGTGATGGTGCCGGCACGAGCCCCTGCCTGGCCACCGCTCACCGGAGCGTCGATATAGGTGATACCAACCGCTTTGCATCTTGCATCTGCTTCCCGCGCAGCATCAGGGCCAATAGTCGAAAGGTCGATGATTACGTCGGCACGGCGGTCCTCACTAGCGATGATCTCATCGACAACAAACAACGACACCTTTCCGTCGGGAACAGAGAGGAACACCGTATCGGCGGCGCGGGCTATATCGGCAGCATTCGCACCCAACTGAGCGCCTTCCGGGGCCAGGCCTTGCGTCCCTGCCTTGTCGTAGACCGTTAGCGGGAAGCCCTTGGCCGCAATGTTTCCGGCCATGGGCCCACCCATCTGGCCGAGGCCAATAAATCCAAACTGTTCTGGCATCAAGATTTCCCCGGATCCATGTTTGAGGTGTCGATATTCATGTCCTCCAAGACCTCGCGGGCGTTGCGAAAAGCCTCAACACCGACCGGAATACCACAGTAAACGGCGATCTGGATCAGCACCTCGCGCAGTTCCTCTAAGGTCAGGCCGTTGTTGATAGCGCCCCGAAAATGCAGTTTGAATTCGTGCGACTTGCCGAGCGCGGCCAGCATTCCCAGGTTGAGAATAGAGCGGTTCTTGCGCTCCAGCACACCGCGGCCCCAGGTGCCACCCCAACAGTATTCGGTGACGATCTGTTGGAAATCGCGGTTGAAATTATCGGCACCGGCGACGGCCCTTTCGACATATTCCGACCCCAAAACCTCGGTCCGTTCCTTCAATCCAGCTTTGTATTGATCGCTTACCATAGGGGTACTCCTCGCTACGCTAAATGGAAGTTTGGGATATAACTCGCTTTCCGAAAGAGGCCAAACCGGGCCTATTTCAAAACATCTCAAATTGGGCCGAATATCAATTCATTCAGTGAACGCCTAAACCTTGGTTTTTCTCGTATACATCTTGTAACTCAAGGTCTCGGGAACCATTTGACATCACTGAGGACGAACTCTACGGTTTCGGCGATTGTGCGACGAAATGCCCAAACAATGGGCCGGCACGAAAGGGAGGATCATTGGCGAGCCTACTTGAGATCGACAAGCTAAAAACGCAGTTTTTTACGACGGCGGGCGTTGTCAAAGCCGTCGACGGAGTATCTTACACGGTTGACGAAGGTGAAACGGTGGCGGTGGTCGGGGAATCCGGCTGCGGCAAGTCGGTGACGGCTATGTCCATCCTTCGGCTCATTCCGTGGCCGCCGGGCAAGATCACCGATGGCGAGATCCGGTTCGCGGGCAAGGACCTGTTGGCCCTTTCCGAAGAAGAAATGCGAAATGTCCGCGGCAAGGACATTTCCATGATCTTCCAGGAACCGATGACGTCGTTGAACCCAGTGCTGTCGATCGGCATGCAGCTCACCGAGACTATGCTAGCGCACACAGACGTATCCGAAGAAGACGCGCACAATAGAGCCGTCGAATTGCTAGGTATGGTTGGCATTTCCGAGCCGGAGCGGCGCTTGGTGCAGTATCCGCATCATCTTTCCGGCGGCATGCGCCAACGCGTCATGATAGCTATGGCGCTGTCATGCGAGCCAAAGCTGATTATCGCCGATGAGCCAACGACGGCCTTGGACGTGACGATCCAGGCGCAGATTCTGGAACTCATGAAGAACCTGACCCGCGATCTTGGCGTCGCGTTGATCATCATCACCCACAACCTGGGCGTGGTGGCGCGCTACGCGGATCGCGTGAACGTCATGTACGCGGGCAAAATCATTGAAAGCGGAACTGCCGCCGACATCTATTACCGCCCACATCACCCCTACACGCTGGCGCTCTTGAAGTCCGTACCGCGCATGGACCAGCAACGCCAGGCGAAATTGGACCCCGTTGAAGGCCAGCCTCCGGATTTGACCATGTTGGACGAAGGCTGCGCTTTCCGACCGCGTTGCCGGTTTGCGACAGCAGAATGCGCCGAAGGCTTCCCGTCTCTCGAAGCCGTCGAAGGCGGCCACGCCACCGCGTGCTTCAATAAAAATCAAGTGGCTGCGACCATGAAGGAGGCCTCATGAGCCCGCCGAATGAAGCCGCC
>CAJWVP010000044.1 GCA_913048145.1 uncultured Rhodospirillaceae bacterium | reverse complement strand
CGGGTCAAGAGGAGGTCCCGGAACCGTTTGATCCGTCGTACGGGATCCCAGCCGTTCCAGGATTTACGGAAATGGGCATGGGTGTACGGTACATAAAGATCGACGATCCTCTCTACTTCCTCGCGCTTGTTGCCGGAATCGGGGAGCGTGATTTCTGATGAAAGCTTGGGGATAGTGCCGGTCACGCGAAGCCCGTCGCTGCAATTGTAGTAGGTCCGGTTTGCCGTAAAGCGATGCAAAGCTTCTTCCAGGTTGGCCCGCGACCAAAGGTAGAGTTGTTCAGAATAGACAAAGCCGCCGAAGTTGGCCGGCGTGGGGCGGTCGATCAGGGTGTTGAATTCAACTTCGCCCTGGTTGTAAGGGGCATCGTCTGCATGGTGTTTGCTTGGATCCCGAGCGCCGAGATCTATGCCAAAAAGATAGGTTTGGCGGAATCCGCAATCCTGAGAAAAGGCGAACCCCAGGTTGGCGATGTTCGGCGTGGCATTCTCGATGGCCGACGGCGGGCCTTGATAAAACAAGGGATAGGAAGCCAACCCGATGCGAAAATAGAAGACCGTCTGGTCATAGAAATGTCGAACGCCGGGGTCCACGGTGCTGGTGGCGACCAGAGTGATTCCCGACAGGTCGAACTTTTCGGCTGCCAGTTCTGTCAATTCGGTCACCGCCGGAACGTTCTCGATCTCCATCTGGAAGTCTGGTTTGATGCCGTTGGCCAAAAGTACCCGAATGGCGGTGCCGCAGGAAATGATAATGGCGCGGTGCTGGTTCTCCCGAATAAAGTCCAGGTCATTGTCCAGTGATGGACCAGCTCCGATAATGAATGCCGGGAACTGGCGCACCGAATGGGCCGGTGGTTTCTGGTAATAGAGGCCCTTGAAATCTTTTAGGTTGTTGTAGCTGTTGCGGACCATGTCGATCTCGTCTTCTAGGAAGCCGAGACCGGTAATGAACAGGTCCTTTTGCTGCAACAGGAGATCTAGGGCTGCATCCATTACGGAGCTGGGATAGGCCCGGAGAAAATAGGTGCTGTCCATGAAACTGGGGTTCACGTAGCGCATACGGTCGCGCGTCGTTTCCGCGATCTTCGGATAATCCGTATGCACAATGAAGGAAATCTTGCGATGACGGGTGACGAAGGAATTGTATAGATCCGCCCAATCAAACACGTACATGGACCAATAGAGGAATTCGATGTTCGGCTCGACCAGGGACAGATGTTGGCAGTCACACATCTTCATCAAATCGACGATGTGATCAGCGAGACCTACGCCGAAGACGACCATGTGAAAGCATTTGTCATCGGTGGGTTGGGTCGCGAAGCTCATGCCTTCTTCCGAGGCGCGCTTCATAATCCGGTGAATGGTGATGTTGGCGTCGTCGTCAAGGCTTCGGCTGTCCGGTGCTCCCAGGATTAGACGTTTGGTGCCGGGGCGGTGCTGGATGTTCTCCATGAACTCTTTGGCCCAGGCATTGCTGGCCTTGCCGAAGAGACGGGTCCCGCGAAACTCGATGTCATAGCCACCATCGCCATCGGAAATCAACTGGGAGTGCGGCGTTTCAATTGCCGTGATCCGGTCCGTCAGATAAGGTTGGAAGCGCGCGAAGGTCTTGAGGTTGCGCTCAAACAGTTCGTGATTGAGGTCATCGTGGTTCACGGGGGTAAAGTCCCGGCCCGTGTCGGCAGTATCAGGCTGTGCTGCCTGTTCGTTGATAGCTTCCACGCTTGTATCTGCAACGTCGTTGGTCACCGGCGTCTGGCCTCCTAAGAATACACTTCTTGAACCGGCCCTCAGAATACCGCAATGGCGGGCATCATCCAATGTCGACTGCGTACGTTGGCCATGGGCGCTAAATAAGAAGGGGAGGGCCTAGCCCTCCCCTTAAGAAATTTACCGATCAGGTCTCGAAATTATCGGAAGAGGCCCAAGATCGACTGTTCGGACTGACCAGCGAAGGCTAGGGATTGAATACCCAATTGCTGACGCGTCTGCAGGGCCAGCAAGTTAGCGCCTTCCTCGTTAAGGTCGGCCAGGGTAAGTTTGCCCGCACCGGCGGTCATCGTGTTCACATAGGCCTTCGTGAAGTCGAGACGCGTGTTTAGGACGGCTACGTTTGCGCCTAGCGTCTGCGTCCGCGACCGCAGCGTGGTGAGCGCGCTGTCCAGGTTGGTAATACGGTCGTTGAGCTCGGTTGTAAAACCGATACCAACGGTCCGTTTCGCATCCGTTTCCGTGACCGTCTTAGAGGTGGCGTCTAGTCTCAGAACGGAAACGCCCGTGCCACTGGCAAGGATCGAGAAACGGTTCACGCCGGCGCTGAGGCCCGTCCCGGCGGACTGTGCCGAAAAGCCGGAACCGCCGGACTGACCGGAAATGAAGCCGGATACAACCGTAAATTCGATCGTCGTGCCAACGGCGTAGGTGCCAGCCGTCACGAAGCTTCGGGACAACGTTCCGCCGTCACCGGTCTTGGAGGTTTGGATGTTAACGGTGAAGGTGATCCCGTCGTAAGCCAGCGTAAAGGTGTCACCAGCTGAGATAATAGTCGTGGTCTGACCACCGACGGAAACCGTAATCATCTCCGGCGCAGGGACGGAGGCAAGGCCGCCGCCGGCCGAACCCAGGAGGTTTCCTTCACCAGACAGCGTGCCGGCAGAGATGAAGGCTTGGTTGAAATTGATGCCCTGCGTACCTTGGGTCAACTGGGCGATATCAAGACCGTTCGTCTTCACGGTAACGTCGATCGAGTTCACGGTCAGGACACTGCCGGTGTCGTTCGAGAAGTTCACCTGGAGCGTGCTGCCCGTGCCGGCCACCAGGTTCAGGCCCTGATATGTGGCGTCCGTCGTGAGGTTATTGATCTGCGTACGCAAATCGTTGAACTGAGTGACGATGTTCGCAACTTCCGCATTGGTCGTTGCAGATTTCGCGTTGGTTGCCAAACCCTTGAGCTGTTGCACCAAGGTTTCGATAGCTTCAATTGCATCTGTAGCCGCGGTCAGGGTGCTAATACCCTGGTCAATGCCCGTTTTCTTCTCATCGAAGTCACTGGCACGGTCTTGCAAGCCCTTAGCTTGGAAGAACTTCACTGGATCGTCGATCGCACTGGCAACACGAAGACCCGTCGAAAGACGGTTCTGTGTCCGGTTAATTAAGTCTGTAGTATTTTGTAGAGAAAGAAGGTTCTGCCGAACAGCAGCTGTAAGACTAACGTCAGACATAATGTCACTCCATTCTAGAGCTCAAATTAAAGAGGCCGTTTCTCGCCTCTGGCACGCAATATCAAGGTTTCTACCCATTTATCACGCGTCATCCAGTGAACCATTACAACTGGATGAACGCCGTTAATAAGCGACGCCGATCCAAAATGCAAGGAGTTTTCTGACTTTGCCTATCGATGGTATGCGGGGAACCGATGCACCACGCTAGGCCGGGCGTTGAAATACGCACCAGAATCCTGGATAGGCGCGATGTGCGTCGATGGTTATCGAAATTTCCCGTAGGCCGGCGTCAGCGGTTACGCGACGGATATATGCCCGGCTGTGGGCATACTCGCCGGGTGCAGATTGCCCGATATCTAGTTCATCGTTCACCGGGTCAACGCTAAAAATCAAATGACCGCCGGGTGCTAACACTCTAGCTGCCGCATAAAAAAAGGGCCCTAAATCTGCCCAGTGATAAAGCGCAACACTGCATGTCACGGTTAAGAAAGATCGCTTGATTGAGAGCAATGCTGTGTTGATATCGGCGACAATGAGTTCGTCATATACGTTGCGCGCCTTGGCCTTATCCAGCATCCCGGGACTGAGATCGATACCCGTGAGATGATTTGCTTGTGCAGTAATGGCGGCACCGACGCTACCAGTACCACAGCAAAGATCCAGCACATCGCCGAGGTTGCCCTGACCAATTGCCTTCCGGATGACTTGCGCTGTTTGTTGCCCCCAAGACCGTTGTAGGTCATTCGTATCGTAGCATTCCGCCAAGCCATCATAGGTTTTGCTTAAATGCTTTTGTTCTTGATTGTTCGCTCTCAGCTTAACGGGCTCAAGCGGGGTTACCCCCCTTGAAAACGCATTAACGGCATCTTCGGCGCGGCCCTCGGCCAATAGCACGAGACTTAAATTTTGATGCGCTGTGAGATTTTCAGGAAATAGCTGGATAGCTTTCTCAAAGGTTTGATGGCTACCTTGAAGATCACCTGTATTTAGCTGCAACATACCGCATGCATTTATCAGAGTCGGATTGGACGGACATTCCCGAACACCAGTCTGGGTGGCTGCCAAGGCTCCTGAAATATCCCCTGTTTCGCGCAAAAAATATATTAGGCGTTCATGATGTGTCGCGGCACCTGATTGGACGGCAACCAACCGTTTTTGTATTGCGATCGCCTGATCGGGATCGCCGGCCTTCCAACAAATACCCGCGCTGACATACAAAATATCGGGGTGATCTGGTGCTGCGACACGCAATTGTTCAGACAAAGCCACGGCTTGGTCCATGTTTCCATTGTTGACCATTGTGGCGATCAATCGGACCGCCTCGTCGAGGCCAAGGGTCTTTAATGATTCTTCATTCATCTGTGATGATAATCCGGTGTGCTGGAAAACCGGTCAATAGGATTTACGATCTAGGGCTTCGGAGTTTTGGTCTAGCAATGTATCACGTGTACATAAGCACTGGAGGCCGCAAATGGGTGTCGACGACGAACTGGCGAGAGCCGTGGAACTGCATCAGTCTGGCGACATGTTGGCTGCAGGAACCATTTATCGCGAGATTCTCGCTAAGGACCCCGATCACGTCGATGCTCTAAATTTGCTCGGCGTGGTCATGCATACGGCGGGCGATCTTGAATTGGCCGTGGAGTTAATTTCCCGCGCCACCGAACTGGCGCCGGATTATGGGCCCGCGTTGATCAATCTTGGAAACGCCTTGCAGGCGGCAGGCCGGCCCGATGATGCGGTGAAGAAATTCGAACGCGCCCTGGAATTGGACCCGAGCGCTGGCATAGCGGCAAGCAACCTGGCCAGTGCCCTAAATGACCTCGCCCTTCACGAGGAGGCCCGACGGACCGGCGAGCAGGCAGTGCAATTGATCGCCGAATTGCCCGACGCCCATGTCAATCTTGGAAACGCGCTGCTGGGCCTAGGGCGGCCCGAGGCCGCTCAGGAGAAGTACATGGCGGCCCTTGAACGCGACCCTCATCACCCTAGTGCGTGGTTCAACCTGGGCAATGCCCATGCGGATGCCGGAAATTTTCGTGCTGCCGTGCCGCCATATGAGAAGGCGGTCCAGTTCGATCCGGGTAACGGCGACGCCCACTACAATTTGGCCAACGCCTATCAGCAGCTTGATGCCTACGCAGACGCCATCGAAAGCTTCGAACGCGCCTTGGTCATTGAGCCTGAGCATATCGATGCGAAGTGTAATCTGGCAGGCGCCTGGCAATCACTCGGGCAGCCAGATCGTGCGATCGACATTCTCAGGGACGCCATTAGGCAGGAAATGTTGCGCGGGGATCATGAAAGCGTTGATCTGCATTGGAACCTGTCCCTCGCGCTTTTGCAGAGCGGCAACATGCGCGATGGCTGGCGCGAGTTCGAATGGCGATGGCGGACGCCCACTTTTTCTGCGTTCCGGCGCGAATTCGCGGAACCGCTTTGGGACGGCGGCGACATTGCCGAAAAGTCCATCTTTGTGCATGCCGAACAGGGGTTTGGCGACGCCCTGCAGTTTGTTCGCTATGTTCCCTTGCTTGCTGCCAAGGGCGCACGGGTGACCCTTGAGTGCCGCCCTGAACTCCAATCCTTGTTTGAAAAGGTTGAGGGCGTTTCGACCTGCCTGCCGTTGGGTGCAGACGTTGGCGGTTTTGATGTGCATGCGCCGTTGATGAGCTTGCCCTATCTGTTTGGTACGTCTGAAACCGCTGTCCCAGCTGACGTGCCTTACCTGACACCGCCTAGCGGTATCGTGCCTGATCCGCGATTGACGAGGGCATCGGGTGTGAAGGTCGGGATCGTCTGGTCGGGTAGTCCAACACGACCCGATAATTACAAGCGTTCCTGCCCCTTATCGGCCTGGGGGCCCATATTTGACGTGCCCGGCGTGACGTTCTTTTCACTCCAGGTAGGGCACGATCACGATCAGTTGACGGGTGCCGAAAAGGCCCCCGAGGTTGTTGACCTGGGCAGGGGCTTTGGAGACTTTGCGGACACGGCGGCGGCGGTCGCAAATCTCGACATGGTCATCTCCGTCGATACCTCGGTTTTACATTTGGCTGGAGCATTGGGCGTGACCGCGTTTGCGCTATTGTCTCAACCAACAGGCTTCCTTTGGATGGACGATCGCGCCGACAGCCCCTGGTACCCGTCACTCCGGCTGTTCCGACAGACCACCCCGGGGAACTGGTCCGTCCCCGTCAACGCATGTGCGGTCGCGCTCCATGAGTTGGTTAAAAAGAGGCTGCCATGAAGGTTGAGTTCATCCGCGACGGCG
The DNA here is from genome assembly GCA_913048145.1 of uncultured Rhodospirillaceae bacterium. GTDB lineage: Bacteria > Pseudomonadota > Alphaproteobacteria > Rhodospirillales > Casp-alpha2 > UBA3470. The sequence continues at coordinate 6,018 of CAJWVP010000044.1, read as the reverse complement.
ATCATCTGGTTGTCGACCAGAAGACTGAAGCATTTTTCCGGGCGCTCGACCCCCAGGAAACCCACGCTGGCTATCACACCATTTGCCAAAGCGTCTATGGCGCCGCCAAGGGCGACCTGCCGATCGTCAACAGCGCGCTAGGCAAGGACGGCGTCGATGCCTGGCATGATTGTCTGGACCCCGCGGCAGCGGAGGGCATCTCACGGCGGATCGACCATGCGATCACGGAACCCACGCCGCCGAACACCAACGTGCCCTTGGATGCGTCGTTCCGTCATGATTTGGGTATGTTGCTACACGATGTTCTCTCGCCTCCGGCGACGGCTATGATCGAAGCCTATATGGGCTGCCATTTCCGGGTTGTGCAGTGTCAGCTTTACCGGACCCAAACCGGAGGTTCGCCACATATTTCGTTCCGCTGGCATCGCGACATGGAACCCATGGCGCAAGTTCACATCATGCTTTACCTTACGCCCAGCGGCCCCGATCATCCGGGCACGGAATTCCTTACTTTGGAGGGGACTAGGCGCATGGCCAGTTACGGTTATGCCTTCCCTAAGTTTTCAGAGCGGATCATAGACCTGCGGGATGCTGTACCGGACAGCCAGCCGTTGCCCAAGATATGGCGTCCCGAACTTAAGGCCGGCGGCGCCACGGTCTTCGGTGCGCCGCGGGTTCTCCATCGCGGCCTCGATGGCGCCGGGGGGAAGCGCGATGTGTTGTTGATCAACCTCCTGCCCAGCTTGGTGAGCTGGGAGGCAGACATTTCACGTTTCGGCTGGGATCATTTGTTCTGGGATTTTGGCGGGTCGAACACCCTTCAGACGAACCCCTTCGCCTTGACGCTTGAGCCTGACAAACGGTTTTCCGGAAATCCGGTTAACGAATGGGTGATCAATGGGGATTTATTGCCTGATGCCTTCGGTTGACTTCTGTCGCCAGCGCCGATGTCATTTCCGATATGGGTACCTCCCAGTCGCCGGATACCGTTTGGCGAAACAGCCGGGCTGTCGGATACCAGGGGGTATCTTGGCGCTCCAGCATCCACCGCCAATCGGCTTCGCGGGCCAATAGGATCCATACGGATTTGCCCATGGCCCCGGCCAGGTGCGCAACGGACGTGTCGACACTGATTACAAGATCCAGTTGCTCCATTACCGCGGCGTCGTTGATGAATTTATCTGGCCCGCCGCGGAGGTGCGGCCCTAGATGCACGAATGAGCCAGGTGCATTGAAACTAGACACCTGGTCTTCGCCTGACCCGACCTGAAGACCGAACCACTCCGTCCCAGGCACCGACATCAACGGTGCAAATCGATTGAGTGGGACAGACCGCAACTCATCGCGTGGCCTATCCGAATTGCCCTGCCAGCACAATCCAACTCTCAGGCCTTCGGCGGGACCGAGACGCAATCGCCAATTTTCTGCGAGCTCTGGTTCGGCACGCAAGTAGGGTATTGGAGCGGGAATGGTGTCCGATGTCGTGCCGAGAACGCCTGGAAGATCCATGATCGGAATTTCCACATGTAGTTCGCTGGCCTGGTCGCCAGGTTCCAGGATCGTCGCGCTTTCGGACATGGACGAAAACAATCGTTTCATGCCGGGCAGGGTCAGGGCGCTTACTTGCCCGCCCATGGCCGAGACCATAGGCAGGTAGCGCATGAATTGTATGTTGTCGCCGGCGCCTTGTTCGCCACGGACAAGGAGCCCCTTGCCGTCCAATTGCGTGCCGTCCCACACGGGAAGCTGGTTCGATTGTAAACGCCGCCGCCATGAAAACTCGCGCCATCCCGCTTCAAACTCCCCAAGGGTCAGCAGCACCGTGCCTAAGTTCATGTGCGCTACGGCGTTATCTGGCTCCCGGGCCAGAACTTGGGTGTAAAAGGATCGCGCCGACCCATATCGGCCGGCTAGATGATTGGCCAGCGCCGCGTCCATGAGTTCATTAGTCGTTCTCAGATCGTCGCAAATCATGGATTTTCCGCCCTATGGGGAATAGCCACGACGGCCAGCCTGTTGCCTATGCCAAGGGTGCGCGCAAGGCTCCAATTGATCTGGTCCGACCAACTGGGGCCACCGCGTTCGTAGACACCGATGACGCCCATGATGCCTGTTTGCATGCTGGCGATTTGGAAGCCGGCGGCGTTTAGGAGTTGACGAAGACTGGATCGGGAGAACTGCCAAATGTGATGTGGCAGCCCCCAGCCTTGGCCCCAAGGTAGTTTGAAGCCAAGTACATTGGGAACCTGGATGAACAACACGCCATCCGGTGCGAGAAGCTGGCGGCATGAGGTCAAGACCTCCTTCGCGTCGGGTAGATGTTCAAGGACATCGGCCATGACGATGGCATCGAAGGGTGTATCGTCGTAGAAGTCCTCGACGCGGATGGATCGCACATCCAAGCCATAGGCTTCGCGGGCATGGGTGGCGACCGTTGGGTCGAGTTCTAACCCCACGCAGGTCGGTCCCTGGCGTGCGGCGTACTGCAGGAAAAGACCGTAGCCGCATCCCACGTCTAATAGTCGACGGATGTTGGGCGTGGCCGAGCGCAGTAAATCCCAACGCTCCTCGAAGAAACCCTCGAAAACGGGACGGTAGGCGTCGAACTTGTCCGGGAAACTCCAGTATTCGATAGCGTCGCCGCCAGCTTGCTCGGCCACGTCCTCGTAGAAATCGGCGTTCACCGCTTCGGTCAATTCTTCCATGAACACCAGGCCGCAAGCGGTACACCGGCGCAGTACATAACCCGATCGGATGTCGTAAGGGCGTGATGGGCAGTTGGGGCCGCAGGTGGGGCAGAAGAGTTTCAAGGCGCGGCTGTCCGTTCCATCGCCTAGATGAAATTCACATGGTCCGGCGGGTTCTTAAGCTGCCACAGTTGGCGGTTGATCTGGTGGTGTCGGCAAAAGGTCATGCATGCGTGGACGTCCTGGGTTTCCTCAACGCGCTTCCGGACGGCTTCGGCCTTGTCACTGAACCACAGGTCTTGGAATCGGTGCTCATGCAGGTCGCCCAGTTCGTAATCCTCATTGCCAAAGAATGGGCAGCAACTATAGACCTTCCCGTCGGCGGCGATCTGGGTGATGAATGGCAGGCCCAAGCATTTATCGTAATCACGCACCCCGTTATCGGAGAAGGTATTCCGGCGTACGATCACGGTGAAGTCATCGGTCGTCAGCGCTTCCGCCTCGTGAAGAACGTTTTCAAACTCGCGAACAAGGTCCAGGGGCCGACCGCCGTCGTATTCGTTAAGCGGGTTGTAGCTGAACGGCTTGATGACGAAATAGTCGGCACCAGTTTGTCGCGCCTTCTCTGCCAGTATGGCCAGGCCATGACCGTTCTCCGGCATCAGAACGCTTTGGATCCCGATGGTGACGTTGAGGTTCCGGCGTTTCTTGATGTCGGCGGCCATGGTGATGTTAGCGAGTGCCTTCTCTAGGTCCCGAGGGTTCGTGACGTGAATTTTTGAATAGGTTTCGGCGTCATGACCCATGATAGAAAACCGCATCCACGTGAGATATGGAAGCATCACTTCCGCCATAGACTCGCTCAGCAGGACGCCGTTTGAATTGACGGCCATGTCCACACCGGCCTCGACGCCGGCGATGACGGCATCCACGCAGTCCTTGTGGCTCAGTGGCTCGCCATCCCCGGCGAACAGACAGCTGCGGATACCGGTGGCGCCCAGGTCTCCCATCAACTGCATCAGCATGTCGCGTTGCAATGTGCCCATCTTGTGGTCCAGATGATCGGCGTAGCAGAAGTAGCAGCGCTGATTGCATTTTGACGTGATGCCGACCTCCGCATGAACAGGCGCGATTGGTTCGCCGCGGGTCCACGACTCGAGTCTGTCAAGTTGATGAAATAGCTTGGATCCGTCCAGGAATAGGTTAGTCATGGCGGGCTCCCTCAGATGAAGTTCACGTGGTCGGGCGGATTCTGCAGATCCCAGAGCGCTCGGTTGATACCGTCGAGGCGGCAGTTCGGCATGCAGACATGGTCGAGGTCGTCGATGCGCCGGATGTAGGCCTCCACCTTGTCGCGGTTTGCGTCGCTCCAAAGCGTGGTGAAGTCCATGTCATGGATGTTGCCGTAGCAAAAATCTTTTTCGCCCAGGTGCGGCCCGCAGGTGTAGACTTCGCCGTTGGCGACGATCTCGGCGAAGAATGGTAGCGACAGGCACTGCTTATAGGGGCGCTTCGCGCTGGCGGGGTCCATGAGCCCCAATCGGCCATGAACATGGAAGTCCTCGGTCGCGACCTCGAGGACCGGTGCGAAGTCATCCGCCGGCGGCGTTGGGAGGTCCAGCGCGAAGGGGTTCTCCGGGTGCGGGTTGAATTGTTTGACGCTGTAGTAATCGACCCCCAGATCGCGCACCCTTCTGGCCTGATCCACGAGATCCTCGATCGGCTGGTTCAGATAAACGCACTGCACGCCGATGGTGGTTTGCAGACCGAGCTGGTACTTTAGTTCGACGGCGGCTTTAATATTCGTCATCACCATCTCGAAATGGGTTTCTGGCACAACGTGGACGCGACCATAATCCGCCGCCGTAACACCATTCAAGCTCACCCGGACGAAGGTCATATGCGGCAGGATACGCTCCATAAGCTTACCCTTGAGCGCCGTTGCGTTGGTATTGAGCGCCTGATCGAAGCCCAATTCAGCGGCGGCCTTCATGATATCGCCGATGCGTTTATGCAGCAGTGGTTCGCCTTCACCGGAGTAGAACAAGGATTTGGTGCCAAGTGCCCTCAGCTCAGCATAAATCTCGATCAGGCGATCCGCATTGAGGAACGTATTGTCGCGGTGGATGTAGTCGTAGGCGCAGAACAGACAAGCGTGGTTGCAGCCGTTGGTGGGACTGACCTCAACCAGAAGTGGATAGATTTTCTCGCCGCGTTTCCAGCGCGCCAGGGCCTCCATATGATGGTGAATTTTCGAGCCGTCCAGCTGAAGACCGGTCATGGTCGTGCTCCTGCATCATGGGAGGTATCCACCGGACACCTCAAAATCCGTTCAACGGTCTTCGCGACATGCTCCACCGCGATCCGTTCCATGCACGGTGTACCAAGGGCGCAATCGTGGGACTTAAGGCAAGGTAGACGCGGCCAATCGACGTTAGGGAAAACTTTCATCAGGTTCGGCGCATCGTGGATTTCGCTGGCGGCCGTCGGACCGAACAGCGCGATCACCTTCTTGCCGAGGCCCATAGCGATATGCATTCCCAGAGAATCGTTAGTAACCACGACCTTGCAGCCTTGAACCCAATCGACGTAACCGCGAACGTCCGCGGGCGATTCCTGCCAACCGACGTGGTGGCCGGGCGCTAACCGATCATGGAGGGCCTGCCAATTAGCTTCCGGCCACCGTTTTAGGGGGAATTTGACCCCCACCTTGTGGTTAAGGCCAATATCCAACAGGTCGGCGACGGCCTCGCCCGGATGAATGAGATAGGGCTGGCCGGCGTAATCAGCACCGAATATGGAGAACAAGTGCGCCGACCAGGACATGCCGTCGGCTTGTTTGGCAGATATATCCAGGCACAATTCGAGAGCACGTTCAGCGCCGGGATACGCGATAAGATCGCCATCGCCGTCGATGCGTCCGAAACCAAATCGGCGTTCCGCAGGAATGGTTGCCGCGAGCAAGCATAGTTCCGCTGACTTCTCCAGATTGACCACCACGTCGAAGGTCATGCGCACCAACCGGTCATGCGTCAACGGACCATAGGACAGTACCGTATCGACACCGGCGACACCGTCTAGAAGCGCGCCCGCCGAGGGGTCGGTCAACCAGATCACTTCGTGGGTTGTCGGTGGGAACAGGTGCAGGATAACTGTCGAGCGCAGGACATCCCCCAAGCTCGCGATACTGGAAGGGTCTGGATCCAGTGTTTCGCTGTGGCCCGTCTTAATGATCAGGACGCGTAGACGGTTGCGCGTCAGCGCGCCCCCGGCGTTTGGCGGGTGCTTAGCCATGAGGGGTTGGTCCTCCATCTTTAAGGAAGGGCTGCCA
>CAJWVP010000043.1 GCA_913048145.1 uncultured Rhodospirillaceae bacterium | reverse complement strand
CCGTGTTAAGGTCTGAGCATGGAATGGCATGATGACGGCATTGTTCTAACGGCCCGAAAACACGGGGAGTCCAGCGCTATCGTGACCTTGCTAACGCGTGAGCACGGTCGCCATGCGGGGTTGGTACGCGGCGGCATGGGCAGGCGTAAGCGCGGCTTGTTCCAACCTGGCAATCGAGTTCGCGCCACTTGGCGGGCACGCCTGGCCGAACATCTAGGCAGCTACACCTGTGAAATGACCGCCGCCGTGGCCGCGCCGTTCATGGATGACCGCCTGCGCCTCGCCGGGCTCAGCGCCATATGCGCCGTGGCCGAAGCGGCGCTTCCTGAACGCGAACGCTATGAACCGGTGTACGAGGGGATGGGCATTCTGCTGGATGTCTTGGACCAAAATATCTGGCCGACCATTTACGTGAAATGGGAAATGGGACTGTTGCAGGAACTGGGTTTCGGGCTGGATCTAACGTGCTGCGTCGCCACGGGCGTCACCGAAAATCTCAACTATGTGTCACCTAAATCGGCGCGGGCCGTTTCCGCTGACGCGGCAGAACCCTTCAAGCATGCGCTGCTGCGCCTGCCGGGTTTCCTGATCGACACAGGGCAGACAGCATCGTGGCCGGATATCGCCGACGGTCTGCGGTTGACGGGTTTCTTTCTCGATCGACAAGTATTTGCGCACACGCGCGAATGCCAGGCCCCACCGGCGCGCGGGCGGCTCGTAGATCTCATTCGAAACGAAGCATCGGTTTAGGGCGTGCCCCTAGCCCCCGGTCGCGGCAATCGGTTCAATTGGCCCATCCACGCCGTTCCCAACGATGCTTACCTGTTCCGCCATCATGCGTCCGTCATCCAACGTAACAAGATCGTATTCCAAGCATTGACCTTAATTCCAAGTTAAAGAGCCAGCCCGCTTTACTGCGCTGGTATGCATAAAGGCGTTCTTATCGCCTTCGTCGGGTCAATAAATCCAACTCCTCGCTTCCGATTGAAGCACCTCAACGCACTAATCACTCATATACAGAGCCTCCCAAACCGCATGAAATGTTAGAAAAGGTTACAGTAACGATAATTCAAGCGAATATTTCGTCAACCGAACCTACAATTTCGAAATTAACTTGGGTTTCCTCAAATATTTTCGATAAAATTCATCCTCACGCCACAACCAACAGATTGACGTTCGTGCAGCGCTGGATACTATATTTTGTGGAATTTCCGGCTGATCTTGTGGAATGTCCGCCTGAATGGAAATGAAATCATGAGTAAAACGGCCCCTGTAGAAGAAATTCGCGAAGCTCGTCTGGCCGACGCGTTGAGCGAACGGTATCTGTCCTATGCCCTATCGACGATCATGTCGCGGTCGTTGCCGGATGTGCGCGACGGGTTGAAACCCGTACACCGGCGGCTCCTTTACGCTATGCGGCAACTCAAACTGGACCCGGAAACCGGCTTCAAGAAATGTGCGCGCGTCGTCGGCGACGTGATCGGCAAGTACCATCCCCATGGCGATGCTTCGGTTTACGACGCGTTGGTGCGTCTGGCCCAGGAGTTCGCCCAGCGTTATCCACTGGTCGACGGGCAGGGGAACTTCGGCAATATCGACGGCGATAACGCCGCGGCCATGCGCTATACGGAATCGCGGATGACAGCGGTCGCCAAGGCGCTGTTGGATGGTATCGAACAGGATACCGTAGATTTCCGCGAAACCTACGACGGCGAGGAAGAGGAACCCTTGGTCCTGCCAGCCTGCTTCCCGAATCTACTGGCTAACGGCGCAGCCGGCATCGCGGTCGGCATGGCAACCAACATTCCACCGCACAACGTGGGCGAACTCTGTGACGCGCTGGCACATCTCATCCGGTTTCCGAACGTGCGGTTTGACAAGTTGGTGAACTTGATCCCTGGCCCCGATTTCCCAACTGGCGGTGTGCTGGTGGAGACCCACGACAATATTATGAATGCCTACAAGACTGGCCGCGGCAGCTTCCGCCTACGGGCGCGGTGGAAAAAGGAAAAGCTGGCCCATGGGCAGTACCATATCGTGATCACAGAAATCCCCTATCAGGTGCAAAAATCCCGACTGATTGAGAAAGTGGCAGATCTCCTCAACACACGCAAACTGCCGATGTTGAATGACATCCGCGACGAGTCAGCAGAAGACATTCGGATCATTCTGGAGCCCAAGAATCGCACCGTGGACGCGGAACTCCTAATGGAGCACCTGTTCAAGCAAACGGATCTGGAAACCCGCTTTGGGCTGAACATGAACGTCCTAGACGCTAAAAATATCCCCGGCGTCATGAACCTCCGCGACGCGCTGCAGGCCTTCCTCGATCACCGTCACGACGTCCTGATCCGTCGGACCAAGTATCGTCTGGGCAAGATCGAACACCGCTTGGAGGTTCTGGGCGGTTTGTTGGCGGCATATCTTAATCTGGACGAGGTAATTCGCATCATCCGCGAGCATGACGACGCCAAGGAGAAGCTCATGATTGCCTTCGACCTAACAGAGGTGCCAGCCGACGCCATCCTCAACATGAGGCTCCGGCAGTTGCGCAAGCTCGAGGAAATGGAAATCCGCAAGGAAAACGATGCGCTCACCAAGGAACGCACGGAACTGAAGGCGCTACTAAAGGACGAAAAAAACCGCTGGAAGACAATCGCCGACGAGATTGTCGACATCAAAAAGAAGTTCGGAAAGAAGACGGAGCTTGGCAAGCGCCGGACGACCATCGGCGAGGCGCCAACCGCGGTCATCGTGCCACTGGAAGCGATGATTGAGAAGGAACCGATCACCGTCATCTATTCCGAGAAAGGTTGGGTGCGAGCCACCAAGGGCCATCTGGACGACACGTCGTCGCTGAAATTCAAGGAAGGGGATCGGCTGCAGTTTGCGTTAGGGGCAGAAACCACCGACAAGCTGATTGCCTTTGCCACCAATGGCCGGTTCTACACTATCGGGGTGGACAAGTTGCCGGGTGGACGCGGACACGGCGAACCGATCCGCCTCATGATTGACCTGCCCAACGGCGACGAGATCATCGACATGTTCATCTTCCAAGGTGGACGGCGCATGCTCATCGCCTCCGACGCGGGCCGCGGCTTCGTCATCAAGGAAGACGACGTTATGGCACAGACCAAAAATGGAAAGCAGGCCCTCAACCTGAAGCCCGATCAAGAGGCCCAGACCCTCGCGTTTGTCGGCGACAACCATGACCACGTGGCTGTGATCGGCACGAAACGGAAATTGCTGATCTTTCCCTTGGAGGAATTGCCAGAAATGAACCGGGGCGCCGGGGTGATCCTCCAGAAATACAGCCAGGGCGGCATGTCTGACGTGACGACGCTGAACCTCAAGGAAGGCCTATCATGGCTGACGGGCGCAGGCATGCGGACCGAGCCAAATATTAAGACATGGGTTGGTAAACGCGCACAGGCCGGCCAGTTGCCCTTCAAGGGCTTCCCAAAGGCCGGCCGCTTCAAATAACCCAAGACGCGCGCCACATCGGGCAAAAGGAAGCGGCGGCGGCGATGTCTCCGCACACCTTGTGTTAAACTGAGCTTTCAGCCGCGTCTTTAAACAGGAACCAGCCTTCCGGCCGTTTAATCTCGATTGGCCGGAACTTAGTCTTGTAGGCCATCTTAGGGGATTCAGCGATCCAAAACCCCAGATAGACGTGTGTCAGATTCAAACTCTGTGCGCGCTCGATTAGCCAAAGAATCATTACTGTGCCCAGGCTTCGGCTTCGAAGTTCGGGATCGAAGAAACTGTAGACGGCGGATAGTCCCGTATCCATCATATCTGTGAGGCACGCCGCGACCAAGCGGCCCTTGGCGTCCCGGAACTCCACCAACGTAGTTTCCACAGGCGTGTCTTCAATCAGTGCCTGGTAATCGAAGAAATCCATCCGCGACATGTCGCCGTCACCATGGCGATGGCGTTGGTAGCGCGAGAACAGGGTGTATTGCTCCTGGGTCGCCACGGCCGGGGTTTCTTCAGTAGTTAAATCCTTATTCTTGTTCCAGATCCGTCTCTGAGAGCGGCTGGCATCAAAATCCTGCGCCAAGACGCGGACCGCAGCGCACGCGTCACAGGCCGAACAGGCCGGTGCATAGGCGATGGAATGTGAGCGTCGAAACCCCCCGTCGGACAGCCCGTTGTGCATGTCCGATGCATTGCGCCCAATCAGTTCCGTGACCACCCGCCGTTCAACCCGGCCTGGCAGATAGGGACAGGGCAGGGGTGAGGTTGAAAAGAAAAACCGCGCATCAAGGTAGGGTTTGTCCTTCATTCGGCGCCAACCAGCTCCCGTTTCCTCGATCAACTAGGTTACGCCAGATCAATTCGCCACTCAATCGCGGAATGCTGCTATGCTCGAACCTGACGCTGGAACCAACGTTGCTTTTGCTGTTCGGGTTAGTTGGCGCGCTGCTCTCCCAGCTAGCTTTCGCGAATGACGCCAAGACTCGGCAAAGCCTCGTCTCTCTCTAGGTTCGCATACCACATCGAATTTACTTCCCCCATGCCCCGCAGCAGGCTGATCGAGAGGCGCCGGTTCCGGGCATTGATCGGATAGTATGGGATAAGGGTTTCGGTCCCGGCACGGCCGAAGATAGACGAGAAGCAGTTCTCGAGGCCCTTGAAATACCGAAGGAAAGGCCGGCGCGAATTCGCCCAGCCTGACGACAGTTCACTGTTGCTAAGTACATTGTCCAAGCGGAAGGGTAAGTGGGAGATCAATCTTTCCCTCAAATAGAGCGGTCATACATTAGCTGCTCGACATTGCTGTCATTTCTACTTGATGAGATTTGTCCGGCCCTTGCCAATTTCCCCAGCCATGGTTTTTATCAATGTTTGGCCATTCAACTCACATTTGGCAGTTTCTGGGTCATTTTCTCGACTTCTTGAAACGAGGGTCGCATGTGCGACGCAAGCGCCTTGCGTGCGAACTCCACCGAAACCTGCGGCGCGTAGCCTTGCATATGTCCAACAAGGCCGACCTTAATGCAGGTCATGCAGTGCCCGTCGACATCGTAAGTAGCCTGCAAGGACACCGCGATGGGCGCCAGCAGGCCATAGGAAATCAAGATACCGCTGAAGGTCCCGACCAGGGCTGCGGCAATCACCCCCTCAAACATTTCCAGCGGCTCCGTGATCGAGCTCATGGTCAGGATACCCCCCAACACGGCCGCGACGAAACCCAGCGCCGGCATCGCTTCGGCAAACGTCTGGATAGCGTTGACGATGGCGTGCTCTTCGTTGTGGTGATCTTCCAATTCCTGGTCCATGACCGCCTCAATTTCTAAGGGGTTGTTCGCGCCCAGGGTCAGAAGACGCAAATAATCACAGAAGAATTCAACCGCGTGGTGGTCGTGTTGGAAGGTTCGGAAATGGCCGAACAACTGGCTTTCATGCGGGTTCTCTACGTGGCTTTCCAACGCCAGATCGCCCTTCGCCTTGGCCAGGCGGAAGGTGGCGTAAAGAACTCCTAGAACATCCAGGTAGACGTCCTTCTTGTACGATGGCCCCTTGAAGACCTTGCCCAATCCGCCGGCTACATCCTTAATGACGGGTATTTGCAACGCAACGATAAAGGCCCCCAGACCTGCGACAAGAATGATAACGAATTCGAATGGTTGCAAGAAGACATCTATGTCCCCGTGCACAGCGAAGCCTCCAAATACACACCCGAAGACTACCATCCAGCCAATCATTGCGAACATCTAGGCCCCTTATGCGCTGCCGGAAGTTATCCAAGGCCAAAACTGACGCGTTTTAATATCCACTTCAAGTGATAGAAACAAACGGTCTAACCAAGCAAAACTAGCGTGCTTTTAGGCTGTCGCTCTGACCTTCAGCGCGTTCAGGTCCATGGCGATTTGCAATGCCAAAAATTTGGAAAACGCCCGGCACTGGGAGAACGAACCCGCTGTGAACCAGAGGCCAGGCTGCGCAGTAGCGGTCCACATGTTGCGAAGTTCCTTGCCGTCCCCAAAACCCCAGATAGGCCCGACGCGGTCGGCAACGACGTCGCCAAACAGCTGCTGGACCAGCACTTCCTGGCCGTAATACCCGGTCGCTAAGACAATCAAATCGGCTTCATGCGTCATACCGTCATTCATAGTCACGCCGGTGGCAGTGATGGTCGCGATGTCATCGTATTGGATCAGTCCGATATCAGCAGCAATGATATATTCCGAACATCCGATGTTGAAATAATAACCGCCGCCGCGAGTGCGATACTTCAGCGCCCATCCCGTATCACCCTCGCCAAAGTCCAGGCGGAAGCCGGCCTTTTCCAGACCATCCAGCAGATCCTTATCCCATTCGCGCACCTTGTCGGTCAGCAGCTTATGGGCCACCGTCAATTGACCAAGCGGAGTACCCAGGTTGTAGAGATCACGGTCCTCGATCGGAGGGCCGTCGGTGAGCAGGATGGCGTCGTAGGCCTGGGCGCCCGGCTCGACACTGACCACCAGGGTTGGGCTACGCTGCACCATGGTTACTTGGGCACCGTTCTCGTGCAGGTTCTGAGCGATGTCATGGGCGCTGGTTCCGGTCCCGAAGACCAGGGCCTTGCGGTCGGTCCAATCCTCGCCATTTTCAAAGGCGCTGGAATGGACGCAGGGGCCCTGAAAATTTGCCAAAGTTGGAATTTGGGGGAATTTTGGAGTGCCGCTGACGCTGGTAGCCATGACGATATGCCGGGGCCGAAGGATGCGCTCGGTGCCGTCGGCAAGGCGTAACGTCGCCTCCCAACAACCGTCTTCCGCGATGTATCGTGCACCGTCGAACCGGGTCTCCAGCCAGAAATTAATCTCCATGATCTCAACATAGGCTTCAAGCCAGTTGGCAATCTTGTCCTTAGCGATGTAACGCGGCCAATTGCGCGGGAAAGGCAGGAACGGCAAATGGTTGCTGTCGCGTTCATTATGTAGCTTCAGGTTGTGATAGCGCGTGCGCCAGTTATCGCCGATGCGTGACATGGTATCGACCACCAAGGTATCAATGCCAAGATGGCCCAACCACGCAGCGGCGCAGATACCTGCGTGGCCGCCGCCAACCACCAACACCTCTGGATCACGGTTCGCATAGGTCCGCGCGCGGGTGCGGAGATCAAGCCAATTGGGGGCGTCCAGATCAGCTCCTACGTTGTAGGGATCGCTCTCCGGCGTCGAGACATGCGGCGGTACAGCATTCAGTTCGTCCAAAGCCGTCATTAGGCTCCAGGCCCGGTATCCGGTTTCGCCGGCGGTACGAACCAACCGGATCAGGCCTTCACCGGTGCCCAGGTCCGTGTCGAAACGCACAATGGCCTCGACCACCTGGCGCCCACCACGAACGATTAGGCGCGGGGCCGTTCGCTCGGGATTGACGGCAAAATCCCGCGCCCCGGCCTGGATCACTGCCGCCAAAAGCGCCGAGGCTAGGCCATCGGCCATGTCCAGGGTTTGTAAAAACCCGCTAAGTGCAACCAGATCTCGCCATTCGCCATCCTCCAAAAACAAGCTCGCCACGGCGTCCGCGTCTCGAACCTGAAAACTGGTGTTTAGAGCATCCAGCCAAGCCTGCATGGAGACCTCGGCTTCGGGCGTCGATTGTGGATTCTGCAGCATGGGATCACACTTCGTTAGTCAACGCGAGATGCATCTATACCTAACGTAGCCTGTCCTCCTGGTCGGCCGAAATGTCCAAGGGTTTCAAAACACGCACCAGCCCCCTATCAAGGCCTCACGCCCACTAATCTTTGCAAGCAGCGCCTAAGCTTGGGGATGTCCACGCTTAGTCTGTCGTCATGAGGACGATGAAGTACCTCTCGGTGTGGAGAGCCCAACAGGGGTCTTAGTCAAACGCTTCGACAGGAAAGAATTTAATATTAAAAATATATATTTTTCAATATTTTAATTATATAACTTAATTCTTAAATTTAGGTCACTGTCCTACCTCAGCAGGGATCAAGTGTTGCGTCGATGCCGCCTGTTCGCGCAGTGTCGCCAACGGTATGCCGAGTGGGATGTATTGACCCGCTGCCCAGGGCTCTAGGAAATTTCGGTATTTAAGCGATAGGGGATTGCCAGACTGACCGGTGGCTATCATGAACCGTGACTCGCGCGGATTCTTCAAGTTGTAGATGGCTCGGTAGCCAGGACCGTGGACATGGCGGAAATGATTCCGCTCAGCACCCAGGCGCATTCCGCCCCGGTTGAGCGTGTAATTGCCACCGCCGGTAGGCACGTTTAGGTTCGCAATATTGTGGAACACTGGCACGTGGGTCAGCACGGGATGTGGGAAATGTGCCACATGCGCCTCGCCCCAACGCCAGTCGTCTAACTTTGCGCCATGCCTTTCTATTAGTACCGCAACGGCGATGTCCAGGGACTGCGCAAGGATTTTCTCGCAGGTTTCCACACTTTCCGTCTTAACGTTGTCACACCAGGCCTGGCGCTGGGTCAGCATGGATTTCACGGTCATCGGGCGCCCGCCCAGATAATCGCCCCATTGCGTGCCGAGTTCGTCCCCATAAAGAGCGCGGTTCAAGGCCAGGAGCCACGCATTGAAGATCAATGGCTCTGCGCGCTCTGGCGCCATGACGCCATCCCAGTTGCGGAGCAGTGCGATCGCTCGTTGACCCGCCACCGAGTTGGGTTTGGCACCTATCATTATGGGCAACAGGTCATGCACCATCCCTGAGAACAGATCACGCTGCATAGTCGCAGCATCTTTGATAGTTCGCCCTCTACCCTCATCCAAGAGTGTGTGGATGCGCGCCGCGCGATAGGGCGGCGCCCAATCAACCCCTAGGAAATAAGGATAAGCTAACCCTGTCACCGGATTGTTGGCGTTTACCAAGCGGCGCACATCCTTGCCGGCCCGTTGCGGCAATGCGTCAAAGGCCACTACATCACGCCAATCAGTCTCGCCAGTCCAACCTTCGGTGGGCACAAAGCCATTACCCCGGCCACGGATGGGCACCCATCCGGCGGCAATGAACCCGATGGTCCCGTTGGTGTCGGCGAAGAAGAAGTTCTGCTGCGGCCCGCGGAACAGCTGTAATGCGGACTTGAAGGTGTTCCAATTCTCGGCCCGCACGAGAGCGTAGAACGCATCGGCGGTGCGATCCCCCTTCTTTAAATACGTTGCAGATAGGGCAACTACAAAACCATCTCCGGCCAGCTCCTTTGAGCGCGGGCGGAGGTCGGAAATCACGGGCCCGTGTCGGGTAGAGCGGACCGTCAATTTCACATCGTCTCCGCCCTTAACCTTGATGGTTTCCTTGCGGACGCGAAACTTCTCAGACCCACCAGGAATCAGGTAACGGTCGGGCTCATCGGGACTGAGTTTCTCGATGAACAGATCCTCGATATCGGACTGGGTCGACGTCATGCCCCAGGCGTGCGTGCCAGTCTGGGCTAGGATAAAGAAGGGAACACCAGGCACTGTGGCACCCATGGCTCTCCACTTTGGGGTTTCGACGCGGGCAAGATACCACATGATGGGCGCCGAAAACGCCAGATGCGGGTCATTAGCAAGAATGGCACCGCCGGTGTCAGTCTCCCCCTCCGCCACGGCCCAAGCATTGGACGCGCCTTTTGGCCAATTCGCGGGCCAGGGCGCGAGGTGGGCCAATCCCGCCACCACGCGCGATGCCGCATCGGCAAGGGTCACCGGGCCGTCGACGGGGTAGGACGGCCAGAGTTCGCGAACCTGCTGAGGGGAGAGGGTTTTCGCCAGTTCCGCCCGCAGCACTTCGTCGCGCCAATTACCCCCTAGCCGCGACGCCATGATCTTTCCCCAAACCAGGGAGTCAGCGGGTTTCCAGGGTTCTGGCTCAAACCGGATTAGCGCAAACTCCAGCGCGAGCAGGCCGAAATCTGCTTCGAGCCAATGGTTGACGCCACGCGCATAGGCCTCCAACGCCGCACGCACGGGCGGCGCGGTATCGGCGACCATCTTCTCGGCCAACGCATACAGGCCGAGGGTTCGGGCCCACCGATCCGCGCCTACGACCTCGGGCCCCAAAACCTCCGCTAACCGGCCGGCACCGAAGCGACGCATCATCTCCATCTGCCAAAACCTATCCTTGGCGTGGGTCAGCCCAAGTGCAAAATAAGCATCCGCTTCCGTTTCCGCGGCGATATGCGGCACGCCGTTCTCGTCGCGTAAAATGTCGACAGGTTTCGCAAGACCAGAAACCGTTATTGACCCGCTGGCCCAGGGCAGGGACGAGGCCAACCAGCCGACCGCTCCCAAGGCAATGATAACCACGAACAGGAATGACTTAATCAATGACTTATAAAATCGCATTTAATCCTCGCGCCAGTGCGTATCACCCAGCCTTGTTTACCAGCCCCGCCCGTGGGATATCTCACGAGTGACGGCCAGATTACGCCGAACACCTGAACGAATCATTTTGAATCTTCGGAGATTTCCATGACCGGTCCCCTTCACGGCATCCGTGTGTTCGACATGACGCGCATCCTCGCCGGCCCTTCATGCACGCAAATGCTCGGCGATTTGGGCGCCGACGTGATTAAGATCGAACGCCCTGGCACGGGCGACGACACGCGCCGCTTCGCGCCGCCATTCCTGCCAGATGCGGACGGCAACGAAACGGGAGAAAGCGCCTATTTCACCTGCGCTAACCGAAATAAGCGGTCCATGACCCTAGACGTCAACCATCCCAAGGGACAGGAACTGGCACGCCGTATGATCGCCAAATGCGATATCTTCGCCGACAACTTTAAAACAGGCGGCCTGGCCAAATATGGCTTGGACTACGATAGTCTAAAGGCTGGAAACCCCGGTCTCATTTACTGTTCCATCACAGGTTTCGGCCAGACAGGACCATATGCCAAACGTCCCGGATATGATGTCCTCATCCAGGGCATGGGCGGGTTCATGAGCGTCACCGGCGACCCTGAGGGCGAGCCTCAGAAGGCAGGTATCCCGGTCTCTGACCTGATCGCCGGAATGTATGCAGGCGTCGCCATCAACGCCGCGCTGCGCCACCGGGAAGTGACGGGGGAGGGACAATTCATTGATATCGGCATGTTGGACACCACCGCTGCTATACTTTCCATCATGGGCGCTAACTACCTGGCCACGGGAGAGGTCCCGAAACGGTTGGGCAACGCGCACCCGAACATCGTGCCCTATCAGTCGTTCCCAACCGCCGATGGAGATATCATCCTGGCGGTGGGCAACGACGGCCAGTTCGAACGGCTCTGTGAATTTGCCGACTGCCCCGAGCTTCTAGCGGACAAGCGCTTCGCCACGAACGGCGCGCGGGTCACCAACCGCGATACGCTTATCCCCATTCTGCGCGACATTCTGATAACCAAACCTTCCAAGCACTGGCTGGAGGGTCTGGAGAAAAATAACGTCAGCTGCGGGCCGATCAACCGCCTCGACGATGTGTTCGAAGATCCCCAGTTCCAGGCTCGTGGCATGAAATTGCACATGGACCATCCAGCCACGGGCGGGCGTGGCGTCAACATGGTCGGCAGCCCCATGCGGTTTTCCGCATCGCCCACTTCTTACCGGCACGCGCCACCCATGCTGGGTCAGCACACGGACGAAATACTCAAGGAGGTAGTCGACGCCACGGAAGCGGAAATTATCGAATGGCGCACCGAAGGTGTGATCTGAGCATGCGCTAGGCAACGCTGAATGTCGTCGGCCCCGATCGCGGCTGTTCGCGAATGGCTGGTGGCCCAACAGGCCCGGCCAAATTTAACGAATTGGAATGTGCTGAAACGCCTCTTACTTGACTGTTGCTCGATAGTCCTATTTTTGAGATGGGTTTGCAGCGCCCCACGCCAAAGTGCAGACTGTTGTCGATGGTTCGGTGTTGAGAGCAGACTAATTTATAGAATAAATCCAAATACGCCGTATCCCAAAGTTCATGAACCGAAAATACCAAGGAGGAAACTTCGATGAAATTCCTGAAAACGCTCGCCGTCACGGCGACGATTGCTGCTTCCGCCGTTGCCGGCAACGCGGAAGCCCAAAAAATGCAGTTTTTCCGCATCGCGTCTGGTAGTGCCGGGGGCACCTATTTCCCCATGGCCGGCTTGCTTGCACAGGTTATTTCCAACCCGCCGGGTGCACGAACCTGTGCCAAGGGCGGCAACTGTGGAATGGAGAATTTGGTCGCCATCGCACAGTCGGCGCATGGCTCGGTTGCCAACGTCAATTCTATCAAGTCTGACCAGGTGGAATCTGGCTTTGCGCAGTCCGACGTCACCTTCTGGGCCTACAGCGGCTCCGGGCCGTTCAAAGGCAAAAAGCCGATCAAGAAGCTTTGCGTTTTGGCCAGCTTATATCCGGAGCACGTACACGTGGTCTCAGGCAAGGACCGTGGTATCAAAAGTGTCAACGACTTGAAGGGTAAGAGCGTAGCAATGGGGCTGCCCGGATCGGGCGCGCTTGTGGGAGCACGTTTGGTGGTTGACGCCTACGGCCTCAAGGAAAAACAGGATTTCAAGGCCGAATATGTGAAATCTAAGACCGGCGCTGATATGATCCGCGATAAGCACCTTGATGCGTTCATCACAGTGACCGGTTATCCCAACGCCTCGATTGTCGAAATGGCAGCGACACAGGGCGCACAATTGGTAACGGTGTCCGGTTCGCAACGGGACGCGCTGATCAAAAAGGCGCCGTTCTATTCGAAAGC
>CAJWVP010000042.1 GCA_913048145.1 uncultured Rhodospirillaceae bacterium | reverse complement strand
CGGAAGTGGAGACGTCAAACACGCAAGGCGTTTTAGACGGCGATCTGGACGAATTCATGGCCGCTGCATTGGCCCAACGAGTCCGTGGCGAGGACGAAATCGACGGGTAGTTCACACAGGTTGTATGTTAGAACTCCGGGATAACTCACAATTCTTTGCGGAATCGACCGAGAAATGTTCGTGTGAGATTTGAAAGTGGATATTATGCCGACGCGATTGCTGATGCCACCATATGCCACGACCGATTCAAAAAACAGAGATACCCCCGGCGTTTGAACGACGCTTATTGCGGCATGGTCCGGTCGTTCAATTAGTATCGCATCGTTGCGGCGCGTAACCCAGATTGATGGGGCGGGCCTATCGTTGTGTCAAATCGGGGTGCGCTGGTCGCGCACATCGATGCCAATGACAATTGATTCGCATGTGACCAGCACCGACAATGCACCCCTGTGTTCTAAAACTGGAGGATATTGATGTCGGACGGCGTTTTGGTTGTGACTGGCGGGGCCAGCGGGATTGGCCTAGCCTGCGCGAAGGCAATGGCGGCGGCACACGATCGGGTGGCCTTGATTGACGTAAATGAAGACGGATTGGCAACTGCGGCCGCGCAGATTGACGAAGCCGGCGGCGCGGCGTCGACCTTCGTTGGTGATGTTGCCGATGCGGATGCCATGGTGGCGTTGGCCACACGCATCGAGAGTGAAGTTGGGCCGGTGCGAACCCTGGTTACTTCTGCCGGCATTCTCCAGAACGCGGCGACGGTTCTCGACATGGACTTGGACGAATACGCGCGGGTCTGGGACGTAAACTATCATGGCACGGTATACACCGTTCGGGCGTTTGCTCCTGCCATGACGGAGCGCGCGCTAGGAGCGATAATTACGATTGGGTCGATCAACAGCTATGGGGCCCTGCCGTTACCGGCCTATTGTCCGGGCAAGACGGCGATACTGCGTCTGACTCAAATCTTGGCGGTGGAATTGGGTCGGTTTGGCATTCGGGTCAACGGTGTCGCGCCGGGCTATGTGCTGACGCCGGCCTTAAAGGCGCGAATCGATTCCGGCGATCGAAATGCCGATATGATTCGTGGCGCCGGCGCCGTCGACATGTTCTTGTATCCTGAAAATATTGCCGATGTGGCGGCGTTCCTGTGTTCCGACAAGGCGGCCGCGGTCAGCGGCACCATGATGCCCGTTGATGCGGGCTGGGAGGCGGCGACGCTGTATCGAAATTATGCTGGCGGAGTCCCCTGGGACACCGATGCATCATGATTGGCGGTGGTATTCTGGCGCTTTGGAACGATTGCGAAGCCGGCCATGAAGACGCCTATGAAGCCTGGTACCAGGGAGAGCATTTGGCCGAGCGCCTTGCCGTTCCGGGGTTTCGGCGCGGACGGCGCATGCAAAGCCTAGCGGATGGCCCCGGCTATTTCACTTACTATGAAACTGTCGGGCCCGACGTCCTGTTCTCGCTGGTTTATCGTCAGCTGTTGGATCATCCAAGCCCTGAGACCGAACGGATCATGCGTGAAACCTTCCGCAATATGAGTCGCACCGTCTGCCGGGTGGTACGGCGCGATGGAGCCGTTTACGGCGGCTACGCCGTCACCGTGAAATTGGTTGACCAAGAGCTCGATGGTCCGGTTTGGCCTTTCGTGGATGGTCTAGCCGATCGGTCGGACGTTGCCCGAACTGAGATCTGGACAGCGGTGAAACCTCCCAAAAGTTCGATTAGTCGGGAGGAAACCTTAAGGGGGGGGGATGACACGATTGCAACATGCCTGTTGGTCGAAACCTTGCGCGAGAGGCCGGCGCTGGACATTGTTGATCAGGCGCGAGAGCAGTTGGCAACCGCTTCCAGCGCGATTGGCATCTATCGTTTGCTGTGTGATCTGCAATCCGATGGCTGATCAACTGGTAAAGAAAATGACGCCCCCTGTATACCTGCATAGGAGTGCCAAAATTATGGGTATCCGGGGGGCTCTAGGGGAGAGATCTTAGTGGGCCTCGTAGATGACCTTTAGGGGATCGTGGTAGTTGTCGACAGCCTTCGTCATGAACCCAGTACAAAGTGTTGCTTCTCAGTTGATGGGCCCAGTGATGGCTCTTTCCGAGAGTTTAGTGGAGAAATAGGTGGGGTGTTTATTTTGGAAAAACATGGTTCTGATCCCTTTCATGATGTGCTGCGTCGGCCAGTGGGACCGTTTTGTGGTGTCGCCATCGAATATTAAAAAAAATATTGAATGTTCCCTAACGTTTAAAATGTCTGCAAATGATATGTATTAATGAAATTATTTTATGATAAACAAATTCCCAACAAAGCCATCAAATGCCAGAAGCAAGGCATTGACGGCTTCATCACCTTCTTCAACAATCCTCCCATTATGCAATCGGGGAGAGCCAACCATGACCCAACGGGCCGTAACCGACACGGAAGCCGCGATCGCTGAGCGGGCTCGCAATGTTCTGCCCGCCGGCGGGTTTGGAAATGTCACCTTTGACATTGTCATCCGCGAGGGCCGGGGCGGCCGAGCCTGGGATGAGAGTGGCAACGAGTACCTGGATTTCCTGCTGGGGTCCGGGCCGATGCTGGTTGGCCATGCGCATCCGGATGTGACCGCCGCGGTGCAAGAGCAGGTGTCCAAGGGTTCGACCTTCTTCGTTAACAACGAAGCGGGCATCCAGCTTGCTGAAGCCATCGTTGATGCTATGGCCTGTGCGGAAAAGGTGCGCTTTCTGTCATCGGGATCGGAGGCCACGTTTTATGCTATGCGGGTCGCCCGAGCCCACCGCCAGCGCGGCAAGATCATGAAGTTCGAAGGCGGTTTCCACGGCATGAACGATTATGCGCTAATGAGCATGGCTCCAGTACGGCCTGGCAATTTCCCGCAGGCGACCGCCGATACGGCCGGCATTCCCGATTCGGTCAGCGACGAGATTCTGATCGCGCCCTTCAACGATGCCGCCACGGCCGTCTCGCTGATTTACGAACATCAGGACGAACTGGCAGGTGTCATCGTCGAACCGCTGCAACGCATGATCCCGCCGGAGCCGGGTTTCCTGGAGGCGCTTCGTGAGGTAACGCAGGAACTCGGCATGGCGTTGATCTTTGACGAGGTCGTGACCGGATTTCGCTTTGCTTACGGCGGTGCACAGGAACTCTATGGGGTGACGCCAGACTTGTGCGCCCTGGGGAAGGTGATCGGTGGTGGTTACCCGCTGTCCGCCGTGGCAGGCCGTGAGGCGTTTATGAAGTATTTCGACGCCGGTGAGGTCGGTGCGGAAAACGCGGTGAAACAGATCGGCACCCTGAGCGGTAATCCGGTCGCTGCCGCGGCTGGGTTGGCGACCCTCGAGATCCTCAAACAGCCCGGCACGTTCGAGCACCTGTTCGCGACCGGACAAAGGTTCATGGACGGCCTAACGTCGTTGATCGCGAAACATAGCGTGAAAGGTCAGGTTCGGGGTGTGCCGCCCATGTTCGACATCTTGTTCACGGACGTGGACGTCAAGGACTACCGCGGCGCGGCGCAGAGCAATGGTGCCAAGCTGAAGGTTTTTAATGAACAAGTGCTGGCGGGGGGGCTATTGAAGGGAGACAACAAATTCTACGTGTCGACCGCTCACACGGTCGATAATATTAACGAAGCCTTGGTCATTTGTGACACCGCCTTGGCCGCCGTGGCGAGGGCGTAATCCGTGATGGCGATTACTCCAGCACAAGCTTCTTGAAGATAACGGTCTTGATCCAGCCTAGCGCGATTACGTTTTTGAGAATCTGTGCCAGATCGAAAATCAATGGTTCGGAACCTATTTCCCCGACGAAGCCTTGGCGTTCTTCTCGGCGATGAGGCCTTCGAACCCACTGTCGACCACGATGGAAATCGTGGCGCGCAGGAATGGCGTTTGGCAGGGCCTCGGTCTTCAGATTCGGTTTGATTCGTGGGAACTACATCGTCACCAGCGCGCTCAGTTCCAACTTCGCCGAAGATCACCAAGCTGAGAAAGCCCAATCCGCCACACAAGATCAGTTTCTTCTTGCTCGTTTTCTTTTTCAGTTCCTCGACCGTCGCTCTCCGCTTTAGTGCTACAGATGTTCGGTCTCCTGACAAGTGAATGATCTGTGGATCAGTTACTTTCGTAGGGTCGGAAATAGGCTTCTGACATACCGGCGGCGATCCGGGCCTGGGCATTGAAGGGAGGTTTGATGGAGCCGGCGAACAGCTTCGCCACCAAGTCGTGGAACGTGGCTACGGGATCCAGGCCACGGTTTGTCGCAACATATTCGAACCAACGCACGCCTGCGGCTACATGGGGAATCTCCTCTCGGCCAATTTTTGCCAGAATGGCCGCTGTCGCGGTGTCGCCATTGCCTTCCAGGCGGGCGACTGCTGTGGGTGTCGTATCAAGTCCGCGTGCCTCGAGGACCATGGGCACCAGAGCGAGGCGCGCCAGCACGTCATGGTGCGTACTGGAGGCGGCCTCCCAAAGGCCGTTATGGGCTGGCAGATCGCCGTAGGTGATACCCATGTCGACCAGGTGACGACTGAGAAGGGCGAAGTGCTCGGCTTCGTCGTGGGCGACGCCGACCCAATCGTCATAGAAGGCGCGCGGTAGTTCAGGGTTTTCGAAGCGGGCCACCATGTCCCACGCCAGGTCTATGGCGTTGAATTCAATGTGTGCGATGGCATGGACGAAAGCCTGACGACCGGCAATTCCGCCTTTGTGCCGACGCGGCATATCCCGTGGGGCTTTCAATTCGGGCCGAACCGGCCGGGCTGGGTTGTCCGGAGGACGTGCGTCACCTAGGTTAGAAAGGTCGCCGGCCCGCCAAGCGCTGACGGCTTCTCGGGTGCGGTGCACTTTGCCCTTCGGGTCCGGATCGCACAGCACCGCGCAGGCGGCATCGCGAAGCGTGGCCGGGTATAGCTCCAGTGCTAGAGTGCCTTCGCTGCTTCGAGGACCGCTTCGGCATGAGCCTTTACCTTGACCTTCGGCCAGATTTCGCGAATGACGCCCGACGAATCGATCAAGAAGGTGGTGCGGACAATCCCCATGAACTCGCGACCCATGAATTTCTTCAATTGCCACACGCCATAGGCTTCGCACAGGCTACCGTCTTCGTCCGCCAGGAGATCGAAATTGAGATTATTCTTGGCCTTAAACTTTACATGGCGTTCGGGACTGTCCTTTGAAGCGCCGACAATAAGAGTATTTGTCTTGGCGAAGGCGTCGGCGAGGTCGCGAAAATCCTGCGCCTCGGTCGTGCAGCCAGGGGTCATATCCTTCGGATAGAAATACAGGACTACGTTCTTGCCCCTGAGAGTCCTGAGAGACAGGCGGGTATCGGAATATGTGGGAAGGTCGAAATCGGGCGCCTCGTCGCCAATATTGACGGTCATAGGATCATCCTTGTCAAACAGACACTAGAGGTAAAATCGTATCCGCAGGGGAGAAAATCAAGCGTCGTCCTCTTGCGATAACTTAGCGTGCCGTGCGCCCTTGGCCCATTTGTGGCCTAGCTCTTGATTTCCTACCAGCGCCAGATAGCCAATGCCCACGGGTATACGTCGACATGTTATGTGAAGTCCGCCCATTCACCGTTTGTGACCATATCCGCAATCCTGGTGGAGGGACTCATGCATTTGCCGCCTAGGCTTCAGGCTCCTGCTTTAACGCAGGAAGTTGGCTCGCCGGCGTGTCGATGATCTCCTGGAACAGGTTGAATACCTTCGATGCCGTACCCACGACTTTTGCTTCCAGGGCATTGAAATCTGCGTATTTGTCAACATCCGCCAATCGGGCCTTGAGCGCATCCGAAAACGTGTCAACGCGCTGCGAGGTGATCTCGTCTTCGATGGTTAGGCTCAGCGTACCTTGCAGCGCTTGAAACATCGTCAGTGCGTCACCCAGGAGAGCGCCGCTTGACGCGTTCAGATAGCCGGCCCGCGTTAGGTTCTGTAGAAGGGCCAAGGTTTCGCTGTTCAAAATATCTGGGTTCTCCGCTGCATGGCGCAACGCCAGATATTGGGCGATGAATTCGATATCGACCATGCCGCCGCGCAATTGCTTCAGAGACCAAAGGCAGTCCGCCGGCTTTTCGCGCGCCAGTCGGGCACGCATATCGGCGACATCGCGAAGCAGGGGCTGAGGCGCACGCGGGGTGGTAAGAACGCGTTGGATGGTATCTTCCACATCGCTCTGAATTTTGTCACTGGTCGCGGAGATTATCCGGGCGCGCGTCAACGCCATGTGCTCCCACGTCCACGCCTGGTCGGCGTGATAGGCGGCAAAGGCCTCGATGGTTGTAGCGATGGGACCAGAATTCCCTGATGGCCGCAGACGCATGTCTACCTCGAACAGCCCCCCTTCTGGCGTCAACGCGGTCAACGCGTTGATAAGGCGTTGCGACAGGCGCGCAAAGTACTGAGGGACTGAAAGCGTTTTCGCACCGTCTGAGCCAGCGGCGTCCGCAGGCGCCCCGTAAATGATCACAAGATCAAGATCGGAGTTGGTCGTCATTTCGCGGCTTCCTAGTTTGCCCAGCGCCAATACGGCGACATCACTGCCCTCGATGACGCCGTGGGTTTCGATGAATTCGGCATGAACCGGTTTGAACAAGCAGTCCACCACGGCCTCGGCGATATTGCTAAGGGCAGTTGCGGCCTCGGCTGGAGGTATCAGTCCGCGTAATTGTTGAACGCCTACCTGAAACCGGCGGTCGTGCGCCCATCGCCGACTGAAGTTGAGGACATCCTCCATATATTCGGCGCGGGCTAGGTATCGACTTAATTCCTCTTTAATTTCGCTGGCCGAGGGGAGCGACTGAGAGAAATCTGGGGTGAGAAAGCTGTCCAAGACTGCCGGCCGGCTGCTCAGATGGTCGGCAAGGCGGGGCGCCATCCCCATGATCTCGGCCAGGAGTGTCATCAGCTGTGGGTTTGCCTGGATCATGGAGAATAACTGTACGCCGGCCGGCAGACCCTGAAGAAATTCGTCGAACTTCAACAATGCGGTGTCGGGGTCCGGGGTGGCACTCATGGCAGCCAGGAGGCTGGGTAGAAGTTCTGTAAGAATTTCTCGGGCCCGCGTGCTGCGCACCGCGCGATAGCGGCCGTGGTGCCAGCCGCGGATCGCCGCGTCGACGCGGGTTGGATTGTGGAAACCCATGGAGCCAATCGTCTTTAGCGTGTCGGGATCGGAATCGGCGCCCGTAAATGCGAGGTTGCCCTTGCCCTGGCCGCTGAGTGAGGGCGAGCTGGCGAACAGCTTCGAGTAGTGTTCCTGGGTGCGATTGAGATGATGGTGCACATGATCGCGGAATTCGTCGGCCGTGTCGTAACCCAGGAATGTCGCCAGGTGATCAAACTCGTGGCCTTCGGGCAACGTCTGGGTTTGTTCATCGTTGATCATCTGAAGACGATGCTCGACCCGGCGCAAAAATCGATAGGACACGGTCAAGTCATCGGCGACATCTTGATCACACAGGCCGAAGGCGACCAGATCCTGAAGGGCCTGGACCGTGTAGGGCGATCGCAGCCCCGGCTCGCGCCCGCCCCAGATGAGCTGTTGGGTCTGGGCAAAGAATTCGATCTCGCGAATACCGCCGGCACCCAATTTAATATTATGCCCCTCCGCGCCGACGGCCAAGCCACCCCGATGGGCGTTTATTTGGCGTTTGATGGAATGAATATCTTGGATAGCAGCGAAATCAAGGCTTTTGCGCCAGACGAAAGGTGACAGATGTTTAAGGAACGCTGCGCCGGCGTCCAGATCCCCGGCCACCGGCCGGGCCTTGATCATTGCGGCCCGCTCCCAATTCTGGCCGAGGCTTTCGTAATATGTTTCCGCGGCGTTCACCGAGACGGCGAGGGGCGTGGCACCGGGGTCGGGACGGAGACGCAAGTCCGTCCGGAACACATACCCGTCGGCGGTCCGTTCATCCATGAACCTAACTAGGCTGCGGGCGAGGCGCACCATGTGGTTCTGCAATTTGTCGGGGTTGGCCGTGGAAATGCGATCCGAGTCGTAGAAAATGATTAAATCAATATCGCTGGAATAGTTGAGCTCGAAGGCGCCCAATTTCCCCATGCCGATGACTATTAGTCCTGACCCGTTTTCGGGGTGTTCGCGATCCGCAAGCTCAAACGCGTCCATTCTGGCCCCCTCGCGGATGAGATGGGCCACCGCCGTCGACAACGTGGCGTCGGCGGTTTCGCTCAGCTTCCTTGTGATTTTGTTGAGATCCCAGACATTTCCCAGATCAGCAACAGCGATCACTAGCGCCATACGGCGTTTCGCAACGCGCACCGCCTGCATTAACTGCTTATTATTAAGGGAATGTTTGCCCTTTTCTGCGATATCTTGAAGGATGGCGGCGGCGCTGTCGTTCGCGCCGTCGCACACCAGATTGCAAAAGAATTCGGGGTCACGGTTCACGCATTGCGAGAGGAATAAGCTATTGCCGAAGATCGCTTCCAACAACGCCTTCGAGCCAGGTTCGCGTTCAATGGCTTCCGCGACATCGGCAAGTCGTTGTTGCGACGGCGTATCGGTGGGTCGTTCCGCCACTGCGGCGCGCCAATTCGACAAACCGGCATGGACGGCGTCCATATTATGAGGCCGGGGAATGTCAGAAAGCATGTCAATAAGGCGGAAATGAGTCATAATATTTCGCCCCAACCTCTGGCACACTGCGGGAAGTGGCTTGTCGGGTCAAGTGGCACGCCGAGACATATTTTGGGCAGGTAACCTTGGCCGTAATCAAACGAACATTTCGTGGATTTATCCATCTTCTTGGTGGGCTTGTAGTCGGCGCCGCAATAGTGGTGATGTTCATTGCGTGGCAATTCTCCCAGGGCCCAATTCCTATCGGTTTTCTCAGCCCTTATATTGAGGCGGCTGTCAATCAAGGGAACCGCGAAATTTCGCTCCGCATGGGCGAGACTATCCTGACCTGGGCGGGTTGGGAACGTGCGCTTGATATCCGGGTCCTGAATGTTCAGGTGGTGGATCAGAAAGGCACGACCATAGGGTCCATTCCCGAGGCCGCATTTTCCATCAGCGGTGACGCGTTGATCCAAGGTAAACTCGCACCCAAAAGCATCGATCTCTTTGGGCCTAGCCTCAGGTTTCGTCGCGATCGCGACGGTAACATCGATGTTGGCTTTGGTGCCCAAGGGCCCGCCGCAGGCGCGGTCGCTGTCGGTCTGATCGATACTCTGTTAGATCCGGGACGCCAAAATGACTTGCTAAGCTACCTCGCCCGTATCGCCATTATCGGCGCAGACATAACATTGACTGATCAAGTCCTTGGCAAGTCGTGGCACATGTCGGCGGCGGATATGCGTATCAGCCGTTTTATCGACCGGTTGAACGGCGAGATGTCCCTAATTCTCGACGGCGATCAGCGCCAAACCGCCTTTGAAGTTCGGGCCGAATACCTCACTCAATCGAAACGCCTTGAGCTCGATGTGAACTTTGACGAGGTATTGCCGGCAATATTCGCTTCGGTGTCAAGCGACTTGGCGTTGCTGAGAAACTTTGAAGTCCCCTTCAGCGGTCGGCTTTCCTTCGGTATGCCCATCGATGGCAAGGTCGATCGATTTGGCATTAACCTGAGCGGCGGCGCCGGTAAGATACACCTGCCGAAGCCGTTTGAACGGCCCATGGATGTTCAGACCATAAAATTAGAGGCTAGTTACTTCAGTCGCGCGAAAAATGGGCAGATTGAGAAACTAGAGGTGCAAATGGCACCGGGAAAGACGCTTGCCCTGCCGGCGCCAATATCCCATCACCTACCCTTGAGGGCGTTAAGTCTCAAAGGATCATTTGAAAACAACGGCACCAACTGGAGGTTTACCGAATTTGACGCCGATCTCAACGGACCAAAAATCTCGTTGTCGGGGAGGGTCATTGGTATCGGTCAGCCCGATGCGCCGGTTGCATTGGATTTGGCTGCTGCCATGACCAATTTGTCCGTGAGTCAGTTTCCGGACGTTTGGCCGAAGACCCTGGGCAGTGACCCGCGCGCCTGGGTGTTCTCACATATCTCCAAAGGCGTGGTTCCGCAATTGGATTTCAAGGGCCGGTTCCGATTGGAACCGTCTGGCGCGTTGGTCGTTGACGAACTAGCCGGGACCATGAAAGCGAAAAACGTGGTTGTCGACTATCTGCCACCCTTGCCGGCGGTGACGGTTGATAGTGCGCACATCGTGTTTGATAAATCTACCTATATGATCCACGTGGATAAAGCCCATGCGCACGGTATGACCATCCGCGGCGGTTCGATCGCCTTGACCGGCCTCGATCAGTACGACCAATTAGCAGACATTGACCTCAAGATTGACGGGCCCGTGGCGTCACAGCTGGATTACGTTAATCAGAAGCCGTTGGAGTTCGCCTCGACGCTGGGCATCAAGCCGGCCCAGACGAAAGGTCAGGCGTCGACCCGGCTGAAGTTGTTCTTCATTGTGGAAAAGACGCTCGGGTGGGACGAGATTCAGGTCTGGGCACGATCGCGGCTCCGAGACGTGACCATGGCCCGCGTTTTTAGGGGACGGGGGATAAGCAAGGGTCAGCTCGATCTACGTGTGGACAAACGCGGCTTGGACGTCTCCGGCCAAGCCACCTTCGACGGTATCCCCGCATCCTTCTCATGGCGGGAGAACTTTGGCGATACGCGGGAATTTCGGAGCCGATATCTCATCGATGCGCGGATTGACGACGTTGTCGATATCCGTGACCTGGGATTGAATTTGAAAGCGTTTCCCGGTGATTTCTTCGAAGGCGCGATCGATACCAAGCTGGAGTACACGGTCCTCGACAAGGTCGATCGGCGGTTGCGTGTTCAGGCCGACCTAAAAGACGCCAAACTGTCGGCGCCTGCTTTCGGTTGGACCAAAGCGAAAGGCTTAGAGGGACGGGCCGATGTCACCCTTAACCTTGCCGGAGATTTGGTTGTCGGCATGCCGAAATTCTCGATGGATGCCGGAGATTTGTCGGTCATGGGCGCTGCGAAATTTGCCCTGGATGGGACAGGGCTCGAGCGCATTGACTTTAAGAAGATCGCCTATGGTCGGACGAATATGGCGGGCTCTTTGATCCCGCGCTCAGACGGAACCTGGGAAGCAGGTTTCCAGGGCGATAGTTTTGATTTGTCACCCATGTGGGAAGACGTGCTTTCCCAAATTTCCAACGGCGACGAATCGAGCGAGACTTTGTTGGATCGACTGACCCTGGCGGTCGAGCTGAAGAAGGTCTGGTTAGAAGACGACATGACCCTTTATGACGTTTCCGGAACCTTTGCACGCGATGGTGAAATCTGGCGTACGGTTCTTTTGAAAAGCCGCATTTCCGATGATGCGGATCTCGAGTTGGCCATTCGTACCGGACCCGATGCTAATCGGCGCTTGTCCATGCGCTCAAACAATGCCGGGAAGGTTCTGAGGTTTCTCGACTACTACGAAAACATGATTGGCGGGGAACTCTCGGTGACTGGCACCTTCGATGACTTGGCCCCGGGACAGCCGCTGCAGGGACAAATCTTGGTACGCGATTACCGAGTGGTCAATGCGCCAGTATTGGCGCGCTTGCTGAGTATTATGGCGCTCACCGGTATCTTGGACGCTTTGGAGGGCGACGGCTTGGCTTTCAGTGACTTGTCCGCGCCTTTTGAGTTTCATCAAGGCACCTTCGAGATCAAGGAGGCCCGCGCCAGCGGCACTGCGTTAGGCTTCACGGCCAACGGCAAGATTTTCCGACACGCCGACGTGGTCGACCTCGAGGGCACGGTGATCCCTGCCTATGCCTTGAATTCAGTCTTTGGCCGAATTCCGCTGTTGGGTGATCTGTTCACCGGCGGCGAAAAAGGCGGGGGGATCTTCGCGGCCGCCTATACCATGACTGGTCCAATTGAGGAGCCGGTGGTCTCCGTCAACCCGCTGTCCGCGCTGACGCCGGGCTTTCTTCGAAACGTCTTTGGTATCATCGGCAAGCCCGGTAAGGAACGGTCTGTCCTTGAAGAGGAACCTCCGGAACTGCAGCTGAAATAGAGCCCCCGGTCTGCCGGAATTCGCCAGCACCGTTCTCCAACAAGACATAACCGACTTCGTGTTTGCTGTTCCGGCAAGGCACAATGGTGTCTGTGAGCCGACGCCACGGCGTTCCGCGGCGTCAGGATCAAAGTCATTGTTCGGGAGGTGAAGCAGCATTAAGCGGTTATGGTTGAACCGCTTGACGCGCCTAAGAGATAGGTCTGCGTGAGACCAAATACAACTGAGGCTCCAAAGTTCAGATGTGGGGTTCCTGTGTCCGCTTTAAAGTGGCAGGTAACATGATCATTTTGTGCGCGCCCATAGCCCTCAGCAATTCCATCTCCAAGGACAAGCGTGCACGACACCTTCGTACGAAGGGTTCGCTCTAAATCCCCTAACTAAAGCTGATGGTGCGGCACATCACATTTTAACACGCCTTGCCATGTTTGAAGTGACCGTTCGCCGGATGCCACATGCCAAAATCTGGGTGCTGGTGGGTCCAGAAATGTGGCAAGATCGACTAGACAAAACTGGGAATTGTGGCCGGTGCTATACCCAGATGAACGAAAATGATTTTTATTATCTCGAGGCTCGCGATCTTTACTGTTAGGACTGCCGCAGCGCGCTTAAGCGAGGTGAACATGGGTCAGATTAGGATTGCGGTTGGACCAGAACGTACCGCTTCTTCCCGACGGAAAGTTTAAA